>CAYVVK010000637.1:0-4008 GCA_964454855.1 uncultured Phaeodactylibacter sp.
TAGGTAGGGTATGATCACAGATCCAATCTTCAAAAAAGTACCATTAAAGGTTATTTAGTGAGACTAAATAATAATACCAATTGATGCTACTTCCTTGGGTGGAATATTTCTTGAAAGTTAGGTCTCAGGATAAAGAGGGTTATCGCAGCCCTCTCAACGAATCCAGCTCCTTTTCTTTTTCCTCCAACAGCTTTTTCTTCAAGTCACTTTTGACCGCTCTCACTGAATCAATGTGCGTCTTAAGAGAGTCATAATTATTATGATAGTATTCGTCAGCCTCAGGCAATTGGATACGGTACCAATCCACCTTGTATTCCAACTCCTCCAGGCGGTTGGCTTTTGGAAGAACCATTATTGTGTAGATAAGGAAGATCGCTGTTCCACAGTATATCATCAAAAGGAGTAATGTTGAAACCAATCTCCTTTTTGGCCATAGAACGTTCATAATTAAATCCTCATTTTCCTTCTTGTTTCCCTTGGTCTTAAGCAAATCGAGTTCCTGAAGCAACTGTTGAAATCGGTCGGCCAACCTTTTGTCCAGTTCAAACAAGGCAGGTCGGATGTCCTCGATGAGTTGTGTATGGTCCTCTTTAGGTTTGTTCTCCTTTCGGTTATTAATGCCTTTGTTCATGGAGGACATATCTTCGCTAATGGCATTTAGGTAAGCCTCAATGCGGTTCAAAGTATCCTTCATTTCCTGATCTTTCATAAGCCTAGTTCTATAGATTTTTTGGCATTGAATCTTTTGTCAAGGCGTTGGTAACTGAAAGCTCGATCAACTGCAGAACCCTTCACTGATATTTCTCCCATTCGAAAACTGATGCCATTGATTCGCCCGGTACTTTGCTTTTGAAATTGAAGTTCGACGTCCTTACTTTTCAAATACCTTTCTAAATGTTGCCAGCTGTTTATGCCTTGATCTAAACCTTTGGCCATCACTATTCGGATGTCTTTCTTGGCCTTTTGAAGAACCGGAACCTTGTCCTTCTTACGGCCCTGTCCATGTCCCCGGGCGACGGTCAGGTTATACTTAAGTTCCAGTTCATCACAGATGCTGGCCGACCGATTCATAGAAAAGCGGTCAGAAACGGTATCACCTTGTAGGGTTATTCTGTTTGCAACAATATGCAGATGCTGGTGCGAAGTATCCTTATGACGGATCACCAAATATTGGCTATTTCCGAGGCCTATTTTCTCGATGTAATCTCTGGCCACTTTTACCATCAGCTCGTTGTCGATGGTATCCTCCGGAGCGAATGAAATGGCCGTATGCCAAACGGCTTTTTCCAGTCTTGTATTGAGGCTCTTCACTCTGTTAAAATCCCTGATGGCCATCTCTGCAGATTCCATTCTTACTCCATAACAATCCAGTACTTCCGCATGCTCTTTCTCCATGCAATAAAGCACACATCCTCTAAAGGATTTGCCATGTACCACTTTGCCAATCATTAGAGCTTATCTAAAAGTTGGTTAATCCCAATGACTGCTTTAAGCACTTCGGAATGCAGCGCCTTTCCTTGATGCACGGCCTTGGTCAGTTGATTTAAATTGTTGGCCATGCCGCTCAGTTGAAAGCCAATTTTGACTTCATCAGGTGATGCTTTCGCGGTTACTCTGTGATTTAGAGCTTTGGAACTTAAGTATTCAGATATGGTCATTCCCGAGGTCTTTGCATATTTTTGAATCATTCGGTATTCCATGGATGTAAACCTTACCGACGCCCGGATATTCCGTTTGACAGCCTTTTTGGGTCTTCCTCCTTTCCTTTTTTTTTCAGTCTCTTCCATATTTCAGCCCGTTTTCGTAGCGCAGCGTTTGGCGAAAACCAAGACAGTGTATTAAGACGATATAAATGAATATTTATGTCGGCGCAATACACGTCTTGCTCCGTCCATCCTTCCGTCCCAATATAACCCTATTAAACTAAAATAAGGAGATAAGTTTACTTTCAATAAAAATGTGGTAAATAGACCCGTAATGGCTTAGGCACTTGGATTATCCTAAACGCATAATCTTGCCATCACTCCATTTAAACCAGAGTCCAGTGATTAAGATTTAGATACCCCTATACACTCCATTGTTTTCTATGAAGTCTTCCAGGTTTGGGTTGTTGAGAGTTATCACAAAGTCGATGAAGTGCTCTTGTAGTTCTTCGAAGTCCAGCTAATTGAGTTCGGTAATTTCCTTGAATTTTTCTTTCACCTCATGCATGTTGACAAATAGTCGAAGTTCGGTTCTGATGTTTTTCTTCCATCCTTCAAATTCAAATGCTGTCATGTATAATATCAACAAAAAGGGAAGGGATTTTGACCTTGCTGGGATGTCCGAGGAAGAGAAGAAGTACTTAATAAACCTGGGTCAGAGAATACGTACGCTAAGAGAAGAACAAAGCATTACCAGTGCCGAAATGGCTCGTCGTATGCATATGGATCGAGGAAACTACACGAGGATTGAAACTGGGAAAACGAACCCTACCTATCTTACCTTTATGAGAATTGCCAACATCTATTCTACCACCGTCAACGACCTGGTCAATTTCGACTAAAGGCTGAGGTCGTTGTCCTTGCCTTTGTCGATATCTCTCCTTTGTTCTTGACCCAACTCTACTCCCTTTCCAAACCCCTCAGCATAAGTAGAGATGCCTTTGACGACAGGTATGAATTCTTTACGTATTTCCGAGGATCCATGGTACGCTAAGATGTAGCCATGATTAAAACCAGCTCGAAATAACTCTTCTTCCGTCATATCTTAGATTGTCGATTTTCGATCAGTTTATATACAGATTCCTTTTTGTAGAGAATGTGCTTCCCTGAAATTTTCGAAAATTTGATTTCATCCCGATCCCTCAGGTTTTGTAAATGGGAAGTTGAGCATTTCAGAATCGCCCGGACCTGGTCGCCACTGATCCAGATTTCCTGCTCCTTTCCTTTCATAGTAGGTACGGTCTGCTCGATGATGGACGACATCATCTTGACTACCGTTTGTTCGGGAAAGCAGATCGAGGGCATGGATGCATTTTTTAGTTCTCTAACCTGAAAATAGCCAATCAAACTGAAATAGGGACATCTATTTAGTTAAAGAGTTTAATCTTTTAATCCAATTACTAAATTATTGAAAGGCTAAATATTTCGGATCTAAAGTCGGCATACCTGCGCAGCCCTCTTCATGAACGCGTCTAGAAATATTACCAGTCTTCAAATAAGTACGGGGCATGAAACCGAACGACAAACGCGCGAATATCTCGGCCAGTTTGGAGATGAAATCGTCGATGAAAGCAAACGGAAGTTCTTTGGCGAGTTGGAAGTGCAATATGTGGGTATGATCACTTACCGGGAAGTACCAAATGGTTACGGTCACTTTGTGGGAGCCACTTGAAATCTACGGTCACTTTGTGGGAGTTTAGGACTTTTGCATCCAGGGAATAGGATCAAAAAGCTGAATTAACGTTGTTAAATGCACTTCCCTGGGGTTACGGTCACTTTGTGGGGGCCACTTGAAATCTACGGTCACTTTGTGGGAGTTTAGGACTTTTGCAGCCGTTGAATAGGCTAATAACACTGAATAAACGCTGTAAGATGCACTTCCCTAGGGTTACCGGTTACTTTGTGGTAATAATGCTTTCTATAACGTATGTTTATTAAAATGTCGATATCCTTTAGACATTAGGTTACAGGGATTACATCTAACGACTGATACTTTGACGGGATCACTTATTACATGGATTAATTACGTGAACAAGTACCACAAGACAAGAACTTCTTTCATTATATAGAAACATAGCAGAAGAAACTAAACGTCGGCTAATATCTCTGATTTACAATTCTCAACTTCACAAAGAGATTTCATTGTCCGGCCTCAGTGGAGACATCTGGATGCTATTACTCAAAAAAGTTGGATGATTCGCAAAGTTGGCCACTTGGTTGACTTCATCCTAGGTTAAATTACAAAGAATGTTATTCCATAAAAAAATTTGTAGATCTGCCATTACGGACTCTTTGCTTTTTATGA
>CAYVVK010000638.1:0-2857 GCA_964454855.1 uncultured Phaeodactylibacter sp.
TCCAGGCTATTTTCCGTCGCCGCTACGCGGCTTTTTTTAAGTTAACAAAGTAGTAGTAGGTGGACAGAACAATATAACAATTCAACAATGAAACCCAGACGGGTTTCGCTACGCTCAACAATCTGCCCGGAACGCCTGAAAATAAAGCGTTTCAGGCTCTGCTTTCGAAGCAGTATAAGTAAACTAAATCTGTCCGCCTACTTACTCTACGCCCTTAAGTGCCGTGTCCAAAAAATCAGCAGGAATGAATGAGATAAACATCATACTGATCGTACTATCCCTGATCCTCCTCATCCTCATTTTGGGGTTGATCTTCAACCGGGGGTTCCGGGAAGACATCCTTAAATCGGATTCTCAGAATGAAGTGGGGGTAAAGGGGATCAACCTCAAGGGCTCCTTATTTTGGGTGCTCTACGCCGCCACCGCTGGCGGCGCCATTTACCTGGGCATGAAAACCCAGGAAAACATTCTGCCTCCGCAATCCACACCCAAGCCAAAGCTGGCCAGCCAGGTGGGAGATTTCGTGGCCATCGACCTCGAAAAGTTGGAGCCTGTTGACCTGGCCATTTCCTGCGAGGGCTGTGACACCCTGAGGTTGGGAAGAAAACCTTCGAGGCTCAATCTCGACTTATCCGTTGGAAAGAGCTTTGAAGTTATGGGCCGAAAATCCAAATATCTCTTCGGCCGCCTCGACGAGGAGTCTATCAAGGCGCTTTCGGGCTTTAAGCAGCTTACTTTACAGGAGTACTTCGAAATAAAATACGACATAAACCTCAGCCCGTTCAAGGCAGTACGGGACCTGTCCTTCCAGTCCGATTGGCCCGCCTACAAGAGCCTGCCCTTCCTCGTGGAAGTGAAATTCGATTCGGAAGTGGGCACCTATGCGGCCATTCTACCCAAGGAAGGGACAAATGTGGAAGCCGTCACGAAGAATCTGAATGACAAATGGTCGGAGGCCATAAAGGTTGGCAATGACATTTATGTGGTCAAGCTGCGCGCCAGCGACCTGATGCCCGGCGGCACTCCGGAATTTGCCAACTTCGCCGTACTGGAGTTTGAAGGGAAATAGCCTATATCATATCCCCTCCTTCGCTATTTTTTCATGTAGCTCATTTACCTTCAGCAAAGCCGCAGAGCCATACCAGGGGTGCAATTCCATCACCAGCCTGCCTGCCTGAATGGAAGGGTCGGTGGCGGTGAGCTTTTCAGCTTCCTCCACGGTTGCCACATCAAAAACGTAAATGCCCCGTATTTCGCCGTCATCCAGGAAGGGGCCGGCGAGCACCAGCTTACCCTCTTCCGCCAGGCGCCTGATATTATCCAGGTGGGCGCGCTGCAGGCGGGCCGCCTCCAGGGAGTCCTGGCTTCGGGATGGCCCGGCCTTGAGGAAGGCCATGACGTATTGCTTCATGCCGTAGGCATCGGCGCCCAGTTCTTGGGCCAACTCGGCATCGTAACCGGAGATGTTTTCTTCGGTAGCCATGGCCTGTTCTTTCTGAGGAGGTTCAGCAGATTGATTGCAGGCAAAAAACAGAAAGGCCAGCAAAGAGGAGAAAATGATCAGTCGGGCCATATGGAATCGTTTTGGATTTTCGTGAAAGGTAAAAAAAGTTTTGATTTTCCTACCTTTAATCCATGGCAACACCTGAACCGAACCAACAACTCAAGCGCACGCTCGGCCCGCTGATGCTCTGGGGCCTGGGCGTGGGCTACGTCATCTCCGGTATGTATTTCGGCTGGAACCTCGGCCTGGAAAAAGGAGGTACGCTGGGCCTGGCCACCGCCACCGGCTTTATCATAATCATGTACCTCACTTTCACCTTTAGCTATACCGAACTGGCCTGCGCCATTCCTAAAGCGGGCGGCGCTTTCGACTACGGCCTGCGGGCGCTGGGCAAAGACTGGGGTTTTCTCGCCGGCATGGCCCAGAACATTGAGTTTATCTTTGCGCCTCCGGCCATAGCCTTCGCCATTGGCGCCTACCTGAATATTTTCATTCCTGGCATCCCCATCATCGCCATTGCCATCTTTGCCTATCTTATTTTCACCGCATTAAACATATATGGTGTGAAGGCGGCCGCTTCCTTCGAACTGACCATTACCATAGTCGCCGTGCTGGGCCTGTTGCTCTTCGCCGGCACCGCCCTGCCCGAATTTCAGTGGAAGAACCTGGAGCACAATGCCCTGCCCAACGGCTGGGCCGGCGCCTTTGCCGCCCTGCCCTTCGCCATCTGGTTCTTCCTCGCCATCGAGGGAGTGGCCAATGTGGCGGAGGAAACCGTCAACCCCCAGCGAAACATCCTGATAGGATTCGGTTCTGCCATCCTGACGCTCGTCGCTCTTTGCCTGATCACTTTTACGGCCTCAGTGGGCGTGGGAGGCTGGGAAACCATCGTTTTTCCCGAAGCGGGCGGGGTGGCTTCCGACTCGCCGCTTCCCCTGGCTATGGCACAAACCGTGGGACAAAGCCACATTCTTTACAAGGCGGTAGCCTTCATTGGCCTATTCGGCCTGGTGGCTTCCTTTCACGGCATCATCCTCGCCGCCGGCAGAGCCACCTTCGAGTTCGGCAGGGTAGGCTTCGCCCCGGCTATGCTCGGCAGGGTGAACCCCCGCTTCAAAACGCCCGCCAACGCCCTGCTGATCAACATGCTGATCGGCATAGTAGCGCTGCTGACAGGCAAGACCGCTGAGATCATCACCATCGCCTGCTTCGGAGCGCTCAGCCTCTACATCATTTCCATGATCTCGCTGATCGTGCTGCGCCGGAAAGAGCCGGAACTGGAGAGGCCTTTCCGCGTACCGCTCTACCCCTGGTTTCCGGCCATCGCGCTGCTGATCGCTGTCATTGCTTTAC
>CAYVVK010000638.1:2867-4001 GCA_964454855.1 uncultured Phaeodactylibacter sp.
CTTGCTTTTGTGTATTTTTCCATACTGCTTGTAGCGTATATTTGGTTTCGCTTATTCTACGATGCGCAAAGTAGCGGCCATCCGGAATTGCCCGGGGCCTGATTGCTCAATAACAAACCCTTTACCGCATGGACATCAAAGGCATGCTCAGCCTCCAACAACTGAAAGACAAGGTGGCCAATGAGGAAATCGAAACGGTCATCGTCGGCTTTACCGACCACTACGGGCGGCTGCTCGGCAAGCGCTTTGATGCCGGCTTTTTCCTGGAAAGTGCGGCCGAAGAAGGTACACACGGCTGCGACTACCTGCTGACCACCGATATGGAAATGGAACCCGTCCCGGGCTACTCCTTCGCCAACTGGGAGCTGGGCTACGGCGATTTCCACCTCGTGCCTGACCTCTCCACCCTGCGACTGGCCAGCTGGCTGGACCGCACCGCCCTAGTGATGTGCGGCCTCATAGACGATAAAACCCATGAGCCCGTGGCCCAGGGGCCCCGCTCCATTCTGAACAAACAGCTGAAAGCCGTGGCCGATCTCGGCTTTCAGTGCTTTGCCGCTTCCGAACTGGAATACTACCTCTTTGAAAACAGCTACCGGCAAGCCCATGAGCAACATTACCACGGGCTGAAACCGGCAGGCTGGTATCTCGAGGATTATCACATCCTGCAGGGCTCCCGCACCGAGCCCTTCACCGCAGCCGCCCGGCGCCACCTTAAAAACTCCGGCGTTCCCGTGGAAAATTCCAAAGGGGAGTGGGGCCTCGGGCAGCACGAACTGAATATTCGCTATGCCGATGCGCTGGACATGGCCGACCGGCACATCGTTTTTAAACAGTGCCTGAAGGAAGTAGCGGATGCTCAGGGGCTGTCCGTAACCTTTATGTCGAAATTCCATGCAGAACGGGCCGGCTCGAGCTGCCATGTCCACCTCAGCCTCTGGAAGGATGGAGAGAATGCCTTCGCCGGCGATCAGCGCTTCGGCCCGGTGGAAGGTTCCGACATTTTCCGCTGGTTTCTGGGCGGATGGATGGCCCACGTGCCCGATGTCATGCCTTTCTACGCTTCTACGGTCAATGCCTACAAGCGCTATGTAGATGCCTCCTAGGCGCCCACCCGCCTGGCCTGGAGCTACG
>CAYVVK010000639.1:0-4001 GCA_964454855.1 uncultured Phaeodactylibacter sp.
GCGCATCAGCGCCGCCGCCACGTGTTTACCTATGTGGGCGGAGGCCCCGGCAGCGGCCTCTACAAGACTACCGACGGCGGCAAAACCTGGGAGAAGGCCAATAAAGGCCTGCCATCTGTCGACCTCGGCCGCATCGGCCTGGCCATCTCGCCGGCTGACCCCGGGATCATCTACGCCATAGTGGAAGCAGCGCAGGACAAGGGCGGCTTCTACCGCTCTACCGACCGTGGCGCCAGCTGGGAAAAACGCGACGATTACTTTACCCGCGGCAATTACTATTCCGAGATCGTAGCCCATCCTACCGACCCGGACGTCGTCTTCGCCATGGATACTTATATGCACTGGACACAGGACGGCGGCAAAAGCTTTAAACGCCTCGGCGAGCAGTACAAGCACGTAGACAACCATGCCATGTGGATTGACCCCGAAGACCCTAACTACTTTCTGGTAGGCTGCGATGGCGGCATCTACGAGAGCTTCGACGCCGGCGACACCTGGAAGTACCACCCCAACCTGCCGGTTACGCAGTTCTATAAAGTAGCGCTGGACAACGACCTGCCGTTCTATAATGTCTACGGCGGCACCCAGGACAACTTCAGCCTCGGCGGCCCCTCCCGCAACCGCAGCGCCAACGGCATCGTCAATTCCGACTGGTACGTGACGCACGGTGGCGACGGCTTCGAATCGCAGGTAGACCCCGGGAACCCCAATATCGTCTACGCACAATCGCAATACGGCGTACTGGTGCGCTACGACCGCGCCAGCGGCGAGGAGACCGGCATTCAGCCCAAGCCCGCCGAAGGCGAACCGGCCTACCGCTGGAACTGGGATGCGCCGCTGGCCATCTCCGAGCACCTGCCTACCCGCCTGTACTTTGCCGCCAACCGGCTGTTCCGCAGCAACGACCGCGGCGATTCCTGGATGGCGATCAGCCCCGACCTGACGCGGCAGGTAGACCGCAACACCCTGCCCGTCATGGGGC
The DNA here is from genome assembly GCA_964454855.1 of uncultured Phaeodactylibacter sp. Classification (GTDB taxonomy): domain Bacteria; phylum Bacteroidota; class Bacteroidia; order Chitinophagales; family Saprospiraceae; genus CAYVVK01. The sequence continues at coordinate 983 of CAYVVK010000639.1, forward strand.
GCATTCAGAGCATAGATGCAGTGGCCAAGAATGCTTCTACCTCTCCTTACGGCACTATAGTTGCCTTCTCCGAGAGCCCCGTCAATGAGAACCTGCTTTATGTGGGGACGGATGACGGCCTCATTCAGCTTACCGAAGACGGCGGCGCCACCTGGAAGGAAATAGACGTCAACAACATTCCGGGAGCGCCGGAGCGCACCTACGTGAATTACCTGCTGGCCTCTCAGCACGATGAGAATGTGGTATACGCCGCTTTCAATCACCACAAATACGGCGATTTCAAGCCCTACCTCTTCAAAAGTTCGGATAAGGGCCAGAGCTGGGTGAACATCAGCAACAAGCTGCCGGAGCGCGGCTCTACCTATTCCATCGCCGAAGACCACGAGCTGCCGGAACTCCTGTTCGTAGGCACAGAATTCGGCTGTTTCTTCTCCCGCGACGGCGGGCAGCACTGGAAGCAGCTCAAGGCCGGCCTGCCCACCATCGCCGTGCGCGATATGGCGATCCATAAGCGGGAGAACGACCTGGTGCTGGGCACCTTTGGCCGCGGCTTTTACGTGCTGGATGATTACAGCCCTTTGCGCGGCATCAGCGAGGAGCTGGCGGAGTCTGCAGCCCATATCTTCCCCATCAGGAACGGGCTGATCTTCAACGAGCGCCAGCCCCTGGGCAGAAGCGGCAAAGGCTTCCAGGGCCACAGCTACTACACGGCGGATAACCCTCCGGTGGGGGCAGTATTCACCTACCACCTCAAGGAAGGCGTCAAAACGCTGGAAGACCAGCGCCGGGAAGAAGAGGCCAAAAAGATCAAGGAGGGCGAGCCCATTCGCTATCCAACCTACGAGGAGCTGGTGGCGGAACAAACCGAAGAAAAGCCCTTCCTGCTTTTTACGGTCAAAAATGAAGCGGGAGATATCATCCGCAAGCTAAAAACCAGCCCCTCCAAAGGCGTGCAGCGCATCACCTGGGATGGGCGCCGGCCCTCCGTAGAGCCCATTCAGGGGTCTTCTTCCGGTGATGATTCCGGTATCCTGGCCGCACCGGGAGCTTACACGGTTTCCCTTTCTCAGAGCGTAGGAGGGGAGTTGACGGATCTCTTCGGCCCGCAGCCTTTTCGCCTGGAAACACTGGGCGGGATCACCCTGCCGGCGGCTCCGCGTGCGGTGCTGGTGGAATTCCAGGAAGAAGTGCAGGAGCTCAACCGCAAGGCCAGTGGCATGGCCCGCGTAGTACGGGAAACCGGCGAAAGGCTGGATGCCCTGGAAACTGCCCTGCAGGCTACGGCAGCCCCGACAGCGGAACTGGCCAAGGAGATCAACGCCATGCAGGAGGAACTGCGTTTCATCCGCATGAAACTCTATGGCGACAATATCGCAACCCAGGTAGATAAAGATGCCGAACTGGGCATCATGGACCGCCTGAACTGGCTGATCTACGAAATGTGGGGGTCTTCCTCCACACCTACTCAGACGCAGCGCGAAGCCCTGCGCATTGCCAGCAAGGAATTCCAGCCTCTCGCCAGCCAGGTGAAAGAACTGTCGGGCGAGCGCCTGGAAGCCATAGAAAAGGAACTGGAAGCCGCCGGAGCGCCTCATACCCCGGGCCGTTCTCTGGACTTTGGCGGGCAGTAAGGAGACCCGGCGTAGCCGGATCTCAGATCTCAGATGTCAGCTGCCAGACGCCAGATTCCCAAAAAAAAGAGGGGGAGTCTGGCATCTGGTATCTGACGTCTGATATCTTTTCACCAAACACCCGACGTTATGAAAACCATATTTCTTACCACTCTACTTCTTTGTACTTTTTCCGGCCTGTGCCAACAGTTGCCGGATACCAGCCGCTTTTTCCACATTCCCGATCCCCATTTCTCCCTCGGGGAGGGGCCGGTGGTAATGATCGATGCAGCGCATAATAACTTTCATACTCTCGATGGGCGCTACCGGGCCTTTGGAAATATCCTGGAGGCTGATGGTTACCGGCTGGCTTCTTCCGGGGAACTGATATCAGAGAAGGTGCTGAAAGGGTGTGACATTTATGTCATTTCCAATCCTCTGCACGGAACTAACGTAAGCAACTGGCAATTGCCTAACCCCTCCGCCTTTACGGCCGCGGAAATAGCAGCCTTGTTGCAGTGGGTAGCCGATGGCGGCCGCCTTTTCCTGATCGCCGACCACATGCCCTTTGCCGGCGCCGCGGCAGATCTCGGGCGGGTATTTGGCTTTGAATTTCTCAACAGCTTCGCCATGGATAGCCGCCGCCGCCGCCCGGAGTATTTCACGCATCAGAACGGAGGCTTGCGGGAGGACGCCCTGACGGCGGGCCTGGATTCCATCGTCACCTTCACCGGCAGTGCTTTCCTGATCCCTGCCAATGCCCGGCCTCTGATCTCTCTGGATGACAATTACACGATACTGCTTCCACGCCAGGCCTGGACATTCACTGATGATACGCCCTTCGTGCCCGGCGATGGCTTTCATCAACTGGCCTATCGAGCCTTTGGCGACGGGAGGGTAGTGGTTTCCGGCGAAGCGGCAATGTTTTCCGCTCAGCTGGCTGGCCCAAACCAGACGCCGATGGGGCTGAATAACCCGGCTGCCCGGCAGAATATTCCGCTTTTGCGGAATGTGATGTACTGGCTGGCGGAGTAGCCTGCCATAAAGTACTGCCATTCGGGAAATTATACCAGATGGAGGGGTTCCCATTTTGAAAAGGGAAACCGGCACCTTAACTTACAGGAACAGCTTCAATGTTGATCTTGAAACGACAGCAAATGAAACAGGCTGTTCACTTTTGCACCTCTTCCGATGGCGTCCGGATCGCTTATGCGAAAACCGGCGCAGGCCCTCCTTTACTCAAGGCCGCCAATTATCTGACTCACCTGGAACACAGGCGTAAAAGCCCCGTCTGGCGGCATTGGCTGCGGGAACTTTCGAGCCGCAACACTTTTATCCGCTACGATGCCCGCGGCAGCGGCCTGTCGGGCCGGGATGTCAGCCACTATTGTATGGAGGGCTGGTTGAAT
>CAYVVK010000640.1:0-1058 GCA_964454855.1 uncultured Phaeodactylibacter sp.
GGCCTACTCCCCAAAAGGATGGCAGGCAAGATGTGAAGATCTACGTATACACCGAAGGCAAGCCGATGTTCTACTCTACTGGCTTGAAGGTCTATAAGAGGGACTGGAATAAAAGGACTGGATATGTCAAGAAGACTTTCCCCTTGCACCAGGTCTACAATGCGCGAATCAGAGCCTTCCGGAATAAAGTGGAGCAGCACTTTTTGGATGGCGGCACTCATGAAAGCTTCTATGCCGGTGAAAACTCAGGTAAATACTTGGTGGTAGATTTTTTGGCAAAGTTTATCGCCGAAGGCGAAAAAGGCCTCTTGGGGCTGCGAGAAGGTACACTGAAGAATTATCGGGCTACGATGAAGCGCTTAGAAGAGTTTCAATGGGAAAAGGGGAATCTATTCTTCAAAGACATAACTCCGGAGTTCGAAAGGGCATTTACAGCCTTTCTAACCGACTCTACGAGCTGTGGGCTCCCAGGAGTGGGCAAACACATAAAGAACCTGAAGAGAGCAATGCGTACGGCTCAGGAGCGGGGTTTGCACTGCAACGAGGCGTACAGGAAATTCAAGGTCTACAAATACAATGTTTCTGATAGCCAGAAGATCTACATAACAAAGAAAGAGATCGAGCAGCTGGAGGCGTTAGACCTGTCGGCACAGGCGGTGATCGAGCAGGAGAGAGACCGGTTTCTATTGGCGTACTGCTTCTTGCAGCGGTTCTCGGATGTAATCGAGCTAAAGCGTCAGAATATCTTCCACCAGGAAGGCCGGGCGTTCCTCCAGTACAATAGCGTGAAGACCGGAAAAGAAGCGATCCTGCCGGTTTCCTCAAGGGCGTTGGAGATCCTTGAGAAGTACGACTACCAAATGGGCTTCTCCAGCAACCAGCAAGCGAACCGGGAACTGAAGAAGATCTGCGCCTTGGCCGGCATCAACCAGGTAGTCAAGGAAGGCAGCCGAACTCTGCCCAAAAGCCAGCTGGTGACCTTTCACACTGCCAGGCGCAGCGCCGCCACCAACCTCTACCTGGAAGGAGCCAGCCTGAAGGCGATCGCCGACCTGGGC
>CAYVVK010000640.1:1068-3989 GCA_964454855.1 uncultured Phaeodactylibacter sp.
AGGCTCTACCTGCGGGCGAGCGGCTTCGATAGCGCCAGGCTGGCGAAAGACATGGAATTTTTTAAATGACGATAATTTGAACGAAAAGAAAGTCACAGTATCCGTATTCCTGAATAAACGGTTAAAGCCCGTTTTCCTACATGAAAAGAAGGCATATCCAATTTATGTGAGGGTTGTTTATGATCGGAATAACACTCAATTCCCTATAAACCTCAAAGGTTTTTTTGAAGATCGGGCGTATAAAAAAATTGGAGGGCAAATCATCGGTGAAAATGATCGGTATGCTACGGAAAGTCAATTTGATCAAATTGAAAAAGGCCTGTATACTTCTAGCCTCGAATCTGATTTCAGGGTTCCTGCTATTGTAGTTATCACAAGGAGAATTGAAGACATAGTGAGGTTTGAAATACAGAAATTTAAAGAAAGGTTTAGCCTTAAAGGATTGGGATCTAGGGTTGACTTTTTCTTTCAAGGAGCGATTGATGTTATGGATCAAAATTTGACAGAAGATTTAATCTCTTTTTTATCTCAATCCGAATATTGGGAATTCGCAAAACCCTTGAAAAGATCTGAACCGTTTTACCGGAATTATGATCATGTATGTGACCCGATACTAAATGGCTTTTTCAAGCTCCCTGATGATTTTTACATAAAAATTGAAGCTTTTTTTCTACTCGCGGCTGCTGGAGATAAATATCGTGATCTAAACAGTGTTTACTTCTGGCATCTAAACGATGGGAAAAAACAATTTGAGTCTTTTCTTTCAGAGAATAGACTTTTGTTTAATGAGAACGAGTTACTGAAGCTTCCTCTTCGAAATTTCTTCGCACGATATGTGTCGCTTAACCCGCCATCCAAAAGTATTTCTTATTATTCATCCTATGTAGAAAGGTTTGTAAATCAATTGGTTAGGTCGAACTACGAAAAAATGTTAAGCTAAATTGTTGATTTGTTCATTTTATTGGTCTATATTTGTCACCGCATGTCAATGCAATTTTTTTTTGACTAACGAGTGAATCAAAAGTTAAATTAGCTTAACATGAAGACCACGAAGCCCAAATTTATCACGATCAGTCAAGTGGCTGAAATCCTCGGCTGCTCGACCAGGACAGTCTTCCGGATGAAAAAAAGGCGCCAAATTCCGTCGTACAAGATTTCAAATAAGCTGCTCTTTGACGAGGCGGATATCCTCAAATACGTTGAGAAATCGAAAATCGAAATATCAGTTGAAGTCGAGGCAGAAGCGGAGGCCGCATAAAAAAAGCAACCCATGGTTACCGCAAACGCTACAGCCACAACTGGCGATATCTCCCAACAGGAAAAGGAAACAGCAACCGAACTAGAGAGAAGCCTCGGGCGGATCTTTCTCTTTGCATTGGAGGCTCCATCATTTGGAGGGATATCCGGCTTGGAGAGAGCAAAACTGCTTTTGGATATCGACCATCTGGTTGATTTTTTGAAGGAGCTTAATATGCAAATGTAAAGAGCCGAAGCTGCGCGAACAGCTCCGGCTCTATTTTTTCATATATCGGGCAAACGACAATGAATATGACAAATTTAATAAAAATTTCCAAGAAAGACAACCTTGAAAATTCGGCTGTGGAGCAATCCCCCCCAGTCCACATTAGCCGATTAGTTGATCAAATTCGAAGCGAGATGCAAAAAAAACAAGGGGGGAAACAAGCACTTTCTGCCATTCGGCTAGAACTGAGAAAACTGAAGTCGGCACACTCCAACACTCCAGAGGAAGCCCAATCCAACCGGAGAAAAGCTGTACTGCTCATTTCAAAATCACTTCAGATCCTGACAGAAGAACTCAAGGCCCGCGAAAAGGGCTAAAGAAACCCGCCCATGGTTTTGGGAGATTCCGGACGGCGGATCCACTATACGGAACGCGGTGCCGGGGGGTTCACCGAGGAAAAATAACCCCCCAATTTTTTGCACTTCCGGCAGTGGCCCTAAAAAATCTCCCTGTAAGAGCGGCAATTAACCGCGAACGGTAACGATAAACGATTTTTAAAACGGGAAGGGAAACCCCGGAAACTAAAAGCGCCAGGCGGCAACCTGGCGCGAACGGTAACAAAAAAAGGCGGTTTCCCGCCCTCCAATTGTTAAACGATGCTACAAAGTTACGGAAAATGTCCGTATGGGGAAAGAGGTGTAATATCACCCTCAAAACGTTATTTGAAGCATGCCCCAAAGGGCCGCCCTCTTGATACATTAGCACAACTTGGGACAAATACCCAAAATGGCAACCCGAAGCAATCCACCTGCGATTGCTGCCCCGATGATGATTTTGAAACGGCCGCCACCACTTCGATTGACGATAAACAATCGCTGAAAAAGCGCGCGCGCCGGAAGTACCTAACAACCGGCTATATTGGCGCGCTGGTGGATGCATCCAAATTGAATGAGAAAAGCAGCCTGCAAAAAGCCTATTGGAATACCTACCATTGCGCCCGAATACTCACGCTACAGAGTGACGGCAAAGTTTCCGGCAGTTATTGTAAAAACCGTTGGTGCCTCGTTTGTAATTCGATCCGGACGGCACAACTCATTAACCGCTATTCCCCAATATTGGAGGCCTGGGAGGATAAGCAGTTTGTAACGCTCACTATTCCGAACGTCGAAGCCAACGACCTAGTCGAAGCCCTACAACTGATGTACGATTGCTTTACCCGGGCAAAGGAGCGGCTAAAGAAGCGTTCACAGCGGGGCCAGTGCCCGAAATTTGAGGGCCTCCGAAAAATGGAATGTACCTACAACCCTGAGCGTAACGACTTCCACCCACATTTTCACATCATTGTAAGCACCAGAGAAGCCGCCCGGCAGCTTTACGATGCCTGGTGTGGCGTCTACAATAAGACATTCCAAGCGGCTATTTGGGGCAAAGCAGAAGCGGTAGCACAAGACATAAGGCC
>CAYVVK010000641.1:0-3987 GCA_964454855.1 uncultured Phaeodactylibacter sp.
CACATTTTTGCCATCACCATAAATGGGCAGGCTTTTGCCTTCCAATGCACGGGTAATCACCACCGGTATCAGCTTTTCCGGCAACTGGAAGGTTGGTGTGACGGCATACGCCTCGGCCTGTCTTTGCAGGAGGATACGCTGGCCATCAGCGGGCAGGCCAGAGGGCTGAGCGGCCGCATCGGGCCGGCGGGCGAGAGCCAGGGGAGGATACTGGCCTACTTGCCGGATGATCTTGCCTGGTGCCTGCGCCGGCCTCTTCCTCATCTTCAGCTTTCGGCTGAAAGGGGGGGAGAGCCATTTGACAGGTTTATAGCGCCCTGGCTGGGAGAGGAGGTAGCTTATTGTTCCTTTGGGCTGTCTGGCCAAAACCAGGAGGAGAATTTTCTGCTGCTTGCGCTGAAAGAGGGCGCCCCCGGGCAGGCATTGCTCGATTCAATGGCTCAGGAACTGGGCGTGCTGCGGGCTTATGACTACCAGTCTTTTCCCGTTACCCAGGCCCTGGCAGATGGGTTTCTCATTCCGCTGGGGGTTTCCCTGAAAAATCCCTTCTTTGTCATTTTGGGGGATTACGTGGCTTTCAGTACCTCCCGGGCCGCACTGGAGCGGCTCGTCAGCAGCAATATTGTCGGCAAAACCCTTTTGCAGAACGAGCGATTTCTGTTGCATTGGGCAAGAACGGGAACAATTGGCCCCATTTGGCTATATGCCAATGTCGGCCTGCTCCGTTCGTTTCTTCCCCTTTACCTGGAAGCACAGCAGGAAGGCCTGGATGGCTTGTTGGAACCCTACGGCTCCCTTTTCATGTCGGTTGAAGCGGGCGGCCTGATCAGGGGAAATGCGTTTCGGCAGGCGAAAGAACTGACGGGCACAGTGCCCTCACTGGCCTGGCAGAGCGCCCTGGATGCCCGCGCCCGTTCTGCCGTTCAGGCGCTTCAGCTGGCGAATGGCCAATATGCGTACCTGGTACAAGATGCGGCCCATGCCCTCTATCTGCTGGACGCCGGAGGAAACCGCCTTTGGAAAAGGGAGTTCGAGGGGCCCGCCATAGGGCGGTTTTCCTTTCCACAGCTGCTGGGAGAAGGAGAGCCGGGCATAACTTTCACCACAAAAGACAACATACACCTGCTGGATACCCGGGGAAAGCCCATTGGTAATTTCCCCATTGCCCTGAAAGCTCCGGCGGCGAGCCCTCTGTTGACTGTCGATTTTGAAAGGCAGGGCCGCTATTCTTTTTTCGTGGCCTGCGAGGATGGTAAGGCCTATGGCTATGATCAGAACGGCCTGCTGCTGGAAGGGTGGGACCCTCAGGAAAAGCTCGATAGTGTAGTGCGCCTGCCCATGCGGCATTTTCAGAAAGACAATAAAGACTACCTCCTGGCCCTGAGCGAGGCCGGCACGCTGCATGTTTTTCGCCGTGACGGAGGGTTTCGCTTCGAGCCCGTGAAGACAGGAGCTTCTTTCCGCTCGCCTCCTTTCTACCAGGCAGAAGGCCATATTGAACGCATTGCTATGGGAGACAAGAAAGGAGCCGCCCATATTGTCAACCTGCAGGGAGATTATTTCCAGTTGAGGCTTTTACCCCGGCAGGGGCCGGGTACGGGCTTTTTGTTTGCGCCTCTGGCCGGTGATGAGCGCAAAGATTATCTGGCCTTCCGGGGGCGGCAGCTCAGCCTGCATTATTACGAGGGAAATGACTTCAGGCTGGCTTTCTCCCGGGAGCTTCCCATTCCGGTTGACGAAGCTTTTGCCTTTTCGAATGGCTGGGTGGGCCTGCACAGCCGTAAGCAGGAGGAAGTACTCCTCCTCGATGGCGAAGGAAATATTTTCCCCGGTTTTCCGCTGCCGGGTAGTGGGCCTTTTCCTCTGAGCCCCCTGGGCGGCGGCGCCTATTTGCTGGTAACCGGCAGTGGCGCCAGCTTGTATGCTTTTCGGATTTCCGCGCCTTCCGGCGGAGGATAATACTGGTTGGGCATCTCCGGGAATTATCGAAAATGACACTGCACTAACCAAAATTTTATCAAAAAATTGCATCATTTGCAGTTCTGAGCAGTTCAATATCCTGTGAATCGAGACGGTTGGTTTCTCCTTTTAATGGTGAGCCGGAAAGGGTATTGACAATGAATTGCTGCCGTTTTTCTTAAAAAAGGCGGTATTTTGTCGAAATACGGCTTATTATATAACGTGAGTTCGGGATAAAATTGATGGTAAATCGTTGCAATTGCAGTTCGCTTATGGCAGTTCGCTGTTCGCAGGCCGCAGCGAATGGCAAATAGCGAGCGGCGAATAGCTCCATAGAGCTACAAGTTGTTGATATTCAAAGGGTTTGGTCCCGAACTGACGTTATATAGTACCCTTGGGAAAGATACGGAGTCTAAACCTCTGTACGAATCATAAGAGACATCGCCTTCAAAATAGTGAAGAATGGCCATTTGGATAGGGTTTTTGATTTTAATTGGAATACTGCTGGCGCTTGACCTGGGCGTTTTCAATAGAGAACCTCATGCTGTTACCACCCGGGAGGCGATGGGGTGGACCGGCTTGTGGGTAACGCTTTCTTTGCTCTTCGGCATTTTCATTTACTTCGCCTACCGAGATGGCTGGGTAGCCAACCCGGAGAACCTGAGTAGCCGGGGCGCTGTACTGAAATACCTCACCGGTTATCTGGTGGAGAAATCGCTGAGTATGGACAATATATTCGTCATTGCGATGGTCTTCACCTACTTTAAAGTACCCAGGCAGTACCAGCACCGGGTGCTGTTCTGGGGCATCCTGGGAGCCCTTCTCTTCCGGGGCGTAATGATCGGGCTGGGCGTGGTGCTAATCACCAAATTTTCCTGGATCACATACTTGTTCGGCGCCTTTCTGCTGTACTCCGCTTATAAGATGTGGACAGCAGGAGAAGGCGTACACCCCAGCAGAAATCCCGTCATCAAGTGGGCAAAACGCTTTGTTCCTGTCACCAAAGACTTTGAGGGAGAGCAGTTCTTTGTCCGTAAAAAGCACATCATCGCCGCCACTCCGCTTTTTATCGCTCTTTTGGTGGTAGAGACCACCGATATCATGTTCGCCTTCGATAGCATTCCCGCTATCTTTGCCATCACCACCGACCCTTTTCTGGTGTTCACCTCCAATATCTTTGCCATACTCGGCCTTCGCGCCATGTACTTCGTCCTGGCCTCTATCATTGACAAGTTCAGGTATCTGCAACATGCCCTGGTATTCATTCTCGCCTATGTAGGGATAAAGATGCTGCTGGTGCACGAAGTGGAGATCCCGGAGTGGCTCTCACTGACGGTCATTGTCCTGTCTCTGGGTGCCGGCGTGCTGGCCTCGCTGTTCATCAAACCCAAAGCCAGTATAGAGCAGTTGCCTGACAGAGAGGAAGAACAAACCCTGGAGATACCGGCCGAAGAGGAAGAGCCGATCCGGGAAAACCATTAAAGTAAATATTGTGCAGATCCTCGATGACATGGAGCCAAACAAACGGGCGCCCCGCCGTCCCGATGTGCTCTTTAATGCCGCTCTTTCCTGCGTACTGCTGGGAGGTAGCCTGGGGGGCTTCATGGCCTGCCTCAACGCCTGGGCCAGCCCCTACTACTTTCAACTGTTGATGGGATGGGGCAAAGAGGAAGTGCTCATGGGAAGCCTCATAAAAGGCATTACCGGAGGTATGGTTTACGGTTCTGCCTTTGCCGCTTTCTTCGTCATCGTATGTGGCTGGGCCACCAAGTTCAGTTGCAGCTTTCCCTTCGCTTTCTGGCAGCTGGCCAAAGCCGGAGCCCTGACTCTGCTGGGATGGGCCTGGGCGGCCTGCTGGAGCTCTCTGCTTACTGGCTGGATACGGGAAATACCCTTACGGGAATGCCGCCTTTTCCTTTTGAAGCAGGCGCCGGTAATGAGTATCAGGCCTCCCTCTGGGTACATGGGGTCATCAACGGCCAGAAAGTGGGCTATTTCCTGAGCGTCGCCCTCAGCCCGCTGATCGTG
>CAYVVK010000642.1:0-1441 GCA_964454855.1 uncultured Phaeodactylibacter sp.
AGCACAAAGTCGGAATAATCGTAGGCCCTGTCCTCCAGGCCGGGAAAAGTCCGGATGCCGATGATGTCGGCATACTGGCTGATCACAGCAGCAGCTTCTTTGATGTGCTCTGCTTTTCCGGCGTCCATGACGGCACCTTCCTCGAATTCGAGCTGCCAGCCCTGGCCGGCATTGTACACCATCACAGAGAGCCCAAGCTCCATGCCTGCCTTTTGGGTGCTCAGCCGGGTGCGCAGGCTGGGGTTGAAAAAGAGCAGTACCAGGGTTTTATCTTTTCCGATCTGCTTTTGGCTTCCCCGGGGCTGTTGTTTTAACGACAGGGCCGCTTCCACCAGGGCTTCCGGTTCGGGCACATCGTGTAGGCTGGTAAAGTGTTGCATGTTGAATGGCTGAATGAATGAATGAATGCCCGCCTGCGCCTGGGCTTCGGCGGATTAAAATGATTGAGTGGTTGAGTGAATGAATGAACGAGGGGGCTCCATTCGATCCTTCAACCCCTCGATCCTTAAAACCCTATTCCCTTCAGTTGCAGGCCTGTGGTTTCCTCCAGGCCGAACATCAGGTTCATATTCTGCACGGCCTGCCCGGAGGCCCCTTTCAGGAGGTTGTCGATCATGCTGATGATGAGGATCTTGTCCTGATGCTTCTGGAGGTAGAGTATGGCCTTGTTGGTATTCACCACCTGTTTGAGGTCGGGATTTTGCTCGCTGATCACCACGAAGGGTTCATCCCGGTAATAGCCCTCGTAGAGTTCCTGCAGTTTTTCTTCTCTAAGTTCGCTGTAGAGGTAGGCGCTGGCGAAGATGCCGCGGCTGAAATTGCCTCGTAGCGGAAGGAAATTCAGGTCGCGGGCAAAACCTGGCTGCAGTTGCTGCAGGCTCTGGCTGATCTCCGCCAGGTGCTGGTGCCCGAAGGCCTTATAGATGGAAATGTTGTTGTTGCGCCAGCTGAAATGGCCGGTCGGGCTAGGGCTTTGGCCGGCGCCGGTGGAGCCGGTCACCGCGTGTATGTGGACGTGGTCTTCCAGCAGGCCAGACTTGGCCAGGGGCAGCAGGGCGAGCTGAATGGCTGTGGCGAAACAGCCGGGGTTGGCGATGTACTGGGCCAGGCGGATGGCTTCTTTGTTGAGCTCCGGCAGGCCATAGACAAATTCGTGATCCGGGCTTTTGATGCGGTAGTCGGCGCTCAGGTCGATGATGCTTACCTCCGGAGAGGCCTTATGGGCTTCCAGAAATGCTTTTGATTTACCATGGCCCTGGCAGAGAAAAAGTACATCCACTTCCTCAATATCCGGCTTTTCTACAAAAGGCAGGAAGGTATCACCGATCAGGGAAGTATGGATGCTGCTTACCGCCTTGCCGGCCTGGCTGTTGCTCTGAACGAAAACGATCTCCACTTCCGGATGGAAGAGGAGGATGCGCAGCAATTCTCCTGCGGTATA
>CAYVVK010000642.1:1451-3984 GCA_964454855.1 uncultured Phaeodactylibacter sp.
GGTATAGCCGGCCCCGCCGACGATGCCGATCCTAATCATGGTGTTCCTGGTTTTGATTGACTAAATGATGGATCTTCAGTTGGTTGGCCAGCACCTTGGTGAAGCCTTTGACATCTTCTCCCGTCCAGGCCCTGTTCATCTCGCCGTATTGGCCGAAGCTGCTGTTCATCAGGTCGTAATCCGACTCGATGCCGAGCAGTTCGAAGCGGTAGGGATGGAGGCGGGCGAAAACCTTGCCGCTGACATTCTGCTGGGTATCTTCCAGAAAGGTTTCAATATTTCGCATCACGGGTTCCAGATATTGCCCTTCGTGCAGCAGCATGCCGTACCAGTTGCTCAGCTGTTCTTTCCAGTACTGTTGCCATTTGGTGAGCAGGTGTTTTTCCAGCAGGTGGTGCGCTTTGATGATGAGGAGTGGGGCGGCGGCCTCGAAGCCTACTCTTCCCTTGATGCCTATGATGGTGTCGCCCACGTGAATGTCTCTGCCTATGGCGTAGGGGCCGGCCAGTTTCTGCAGGGCCTGAATGGCCTGTACCGGGTGCTCGTAGGTTTTGCCATTGAGGCCTGTGAGTTCTCCTTTTTCAAATTCCAGGCTGATCTCCCGAGGTTCTGTTTCCTCCAGTTGGCTGGGATAGGCACTTTCCGGCAGGGCCTTGTGTGAGGTAAGTGTCTCGGCGCCACCCACACTGGTGCCCCAGATACCCTGGTTGATGGAATATTGCCCTTTTTCCCAGGGCCAGTCTACGCTGTGCTTCTGAAGGTATTCGATCTCTTCGGCCCGGCTGAGCTGCTGGTCGCGAATGGGGGTGATGATCTCCAGGTTCTTCCCCAGGATCTGGAAAGCCAGGTCGAAGCGCACCTGGTCGTTACCGGCGCCGGTGCTGCCGTGGGCCACGGCCTGGGCGCCGATGAGCTGGGCGTATCTGGCCACTTCCAGGGCCTGGAAGACGCGCTCGGCGCTCACCGAAAGCGGATAGGTGTTATTCCGCAGCACATTGCCATATACGAGGTAACGCAGGCAATTGTCGTAATAGCTGGGTACGGCGTCAATTTCCTCGAAACTGGCAGCTCCCAGCAGGAGTGCCCGCTTTTCCAGTTGCCGGCTCTCTTCGGGGCTGAACCCGCCGGTATTGACGGTCAGGGCGTGTACTTCCAGCCCTTTTTCCAAAGTGAGGTATTTGATGCAATAGGAGGTGTCCAATCCACCGCTGTAAGCGAGGACGACTTTCTTCTTACTCATGATATATTAGTTTGCCAGTTGCCGGGCACTCAGAGAGTAACCGGCACCTAAAACCTGAGAATTTTACCAAATATCGTTGTTCAACACTTTATGGGAAAGGTCGAGCTTCATACTTTCTGCCTTGGAAGGCGCCAGCATGGCCGTACAGAGGCACATCCGTCGCTGGTTGCGCTGCAGGATGTCGTAGTTGGGGCAACTGCGGCAGCCACTCCAGAAGGCATCGTCCTGCGTAAGTTCGGAAAAGGTTACCGGTTTGTAGCCCAGTTCTGAGTTAATACGCATGACGGCCAGGCTGGTGGTAATGCCGAACAGGCGGGCCTCGGGGTATTTTTCCCGCGACAGCTCGAAGGCCTTCTGTTTAATGGCTTTGGCCAGGCCCTGCTGGCGAAATTCAGGAGCGACGATCAGTCCGGAATTGGCCACGTACCGATCGTGGCTCCAGACTTCGATGTAGCAAAAGCCCGCCAGTGTCTCTCCATGCAGGGCGATCACGGCATTGCCGTTTTGCATCTTCGTCATAATGTATTCCGGTTGCCGTTCGGCAATACCCGTTCCGCGGGCCTTGGCAGACTCGGCGATCAGTTTGCAGACGGCTTCGGCGTAGGGCTCGTGTTTCGGGCCCGCAAATTCAATTTTGAACTCCATTTTCAGTAGGGGAAAAGTTTGCCGCTTTCTGTAAAGCGATAGGTGAAAAAAATGAAACCTGCATCAATCATTTGGCTATAAATAAGTTTAGCCCGGTGTCCAATCTGGCTGAGGGAAGAGGTAGGTGGGAAAAAACCTACCCGGAATGGGTGATATGAAATGGTGGCGCCCCTAAGGGCGGCGGCTTTCGCGGCGGCGAATAGCAACAAAACCAGCGCCATATGGGCCGTTTTGCGAAGTGGAAGGAATGATATGTGCGTTTGCCATTAACACGGTAGGCCAAAAGTATAGGGTATATAAGCAAAATGCAAGGCCCTGCGATGATTTTATGAATTTTTTTACGAAACCTAAGCCCTTTTTGCCGTAAAATTGACTGAAAAAACAGCTTCCCGGAGGAAAATACACCACATAGCTAATAGACAGCAATAGCAACGGGCGAAATACTACATTTTCATTTATTTGTGGTGATACCCTGCTGCGCAAAGCTTGCATTTCCTGACAGGATGTTTTAACTTGCATACGAAATCAAGTATTACAAAAGCTACTTTTTAGGAGGAAGCCCCTTCAGCAATACTGAAGGGGCTTTGTTTGTTTAACGGCAACTATTCAGCATGGGGTTAAAAGTAACCCTAAAGCAAAATTTTGTAG
>CAYVVK010000643.1:0-3979 GCA_964454855.1 uncultured Phaeodactylibacter sp.
GGAGGCCGCGCTGGTGAAAGAGCTGGAGCGCCTGGGTATCGGCCGCCCGTCTACCTATGCGCCTACCATCAGCAAGATCATGGAGGAGGGCAGGGGCTATATCGTAAAAGAGAGCCGGGAGGGCGAGGAGCGAAAGTACGTCGTCCTTACCCTCAATAAAAAAGGCGAGATCAACAAAAAACAGGATTCGGAGATCACCGGAACGGTGAAAAACCGCCTCTTTCCCACCGACATGGGGATCACCGTCAGCGACTTCCTCAGCGAGCATTTCCAGGAAGTGATGGATTATGGCTTTACCGCCGATATTGAGAAAGAGTTTGACGTCATCGCCGAGGGGAACCGGGAGTGGACCTCCATGCTTAAGGAGTTCTACGGCCCCTTCCACGCCACCGTCGAAGAGACCCTGGCCAATGCCGACCGCCCCACCCGGGAGCGCATCCTGGGCAAGGATCCGGAAACAGGCCGCACCGTACTGACCCGCATGACGCGCCTCGGCCCGGTAGTGCAGATCGGAACGCCCGAAGAACTCGATGAGGACGAAAAGCCCAAGTACGGTAACCTGCAGCACGGCCAGTCCATGGAAACCATCACCTACGATGAGGCCATGAAGCTCTTCGCTCTGCCCAAAGGCCTGGGGGAATTCCAGGGCGATGAGATATCGGTAGGCGTGGGCCGCTACGGGCCCTATGTGCGCTATGGCGATAAGTTCGTCTCTATTCCCAAAGGGGAAGACCCCATATCCGTCACCTACGAACGGGCGGTGGAGCTCATTAAGCAGAAACAGAAGGAAGACGCCCCGGTGGGTACCTACAAAGGCAAACCCATTACCAAAGGCAAAGGCCGTTTCGGCCCTTACCTGAAGTGGAACGATATTTATGTCAACGTTCCCAAAAAGTACGACCTAGATAACCTCAGCCAGGAGGAGATGCACGAGCTGATCCAGAAGAAGGAGGAAAAAGAGGCCAACCGCTACATCCACAAATGGGAAGATGAGAAGATCTCCGTGGAGAACGGCCGCTGGGGGCCCTTCATCCGCTTCAAAAAGAAGAACATCAAATTTCCCAAGGTGGACGGCGAGAAGGTCACCCCTGAAACAGCCAAGTATATGAGCCTGGAGCAGATCAAGGAATTCATCGAACTGGAAGTGCCCGATGCCTTCGGTAAAGGAAAGGACAAGAAGAAGTCCAACAGTAAAAAGAAAACCAAAAGTACAGCTAAGAAGAAATAGGCTCCACCTCCCGGGTGCAGTTTTCCACTGCGCCCGGGATTTCCGCCCTCTCGGGTGCAGTTTCCCACTGCGCCCGGGATTCCCAGAGGGCACCGCCCCCTACCTCTTCCCCATCTTCAGAGAAAACAGCAGCGGAGCCCCTTTCATAGATCGGATCTGATACCGTTCCGGGATGAAAAGAGGCCCACGCATCCCAGAGGTTTTGGTTATCCTTCAGGTATTTTTCCATAGTTGTCTATTAATTGCGATATTGACAATTCTTAATCGCAAGTCGCTAAAATCAAAAATCCTGAGCATGTCAGATTCAAAGAAAACTCAAAACCAGTTAAACATCGAACTGCCGGAAGAAGTGGCGGAGGGAACCTATTCCAACCTGGCCATCATTTCTCATTCCAATTCTGAGTTCATCGTGGATTTTATCCGCATGGTGCCTAATGTGCCTAAGGCCAAGGTGAAGTCCAGGATCATCCTCACGCCGCAGCACGCCAAGCGCCTGCTGAAAGCACTGGCCGATAATGTCAAGAAGTTTGAGGCCCAGTTCGGCACCATCGATGAGCCGGAACAGCCGCCCTTTCCGCCGATGAATTTTAGTACCCCCAAGGCGCAGGCTTGATTCAGTTTGCAGTCCGCAGTATGCAGTATCCCATGCTGCAAACCGCCACTGAACAATCGTTTACCCTGTGGAATTCGCGAGGCGGGTATTCCACGGGGCCTACTGAAAATTAATAAGTTCCGTCTCGAAAATGAGTATGGAATTAGGGGGGATCCCGGGGCGGGAAGTCGCGCCATAGGCCAGATAGGAGGGGATGAAAAACCGTCCCTTTCCGCCTTTCTGAAGCAGCGGAATGCCGATCTGCCAGCCCTGAATGACCTGCCTCAGAAAGAAAGTGCGTGGTGTGCCGTAGGTCTCGTCGAAGACGCTGCCGTCGAGCAGGTATCCCTTGTAATTGACCAGAACTTCTGAATTGACATTGGGAGAGCCGCCACTGCCGGGCTCATCAATGATGTAGAACAGGCCGGAAGAGTGCTCCCGGGCCGTGAGCTGGTTTTCCTCCAGGTAGGCCTCGATGAGTTGCCGGTTTGTTTCAAACTGGTTGGGCTGATCCTCTTCGCATCCCGCGAATAAGAACACTATCGGTAGAGCGAGCCACAATAAATGCTTCATGGTTTCTTATTTTTGAATGCAAATATAGTAGAATCCCGGGGGCGGAAAAACACGAAAAAGCACGAATTACGCAATATACGCGGCCAAGCCTGTCACTTTTAGGCTAAAAGCCGTATTATGCCATAAATTCAAATCGGACAGCATGAAAGAAGATTTCTGTGTTTTCCTGGATGCCGGCCACGGTGGCCTGGATAGGAATGGGCGCTACGTCACAGCTCCCGGAAAAATGTACGAACACAGCCGGGGTATTTTTCACGACGGGCGCTTTTTCTACGAGGGCGTCTGGAACCGCACCCTGACCTGGCGCGTGGCGGCCAAACTCAATCAGTTGGGGATCCGCAATATTACCGTCAGCCACGAATACGTCGATATCTCATTGGAGTACCGGGTAGATATGGCAAACTGGTACTACCGCAACTACAAGAGAGGGGTCTTCATCTCCAACCACGCCAATGCCTCCGGCTTCGGCACCGCCCGTGGTTACGAGATCTATACCTCGCCCGGCACCACCGATTCCGACCGCATCGCCGAATATCACTGGGATAACGTGAAAAACCTGCTCGGCAGCCGCATCGATTACCGCGCCGACACTTCCGATGGCGACCACGACAAGGAAGCCCGCTTTTTCGTGCTTACCCGTACCGTCATACCTGCCATTCTGGTCGAACACCTCTTTTTTGATAATTTCGAAGACGCCAGCCTGCTCATGGACGATGAGATCGTGGAGCGCTTTGCGGAGGCAGAAGTGCGCGCCGTGATCGATTACATCAACAGCTTGTAATGCAGCAAGGCTTCAGGCCTGAAAAAAGCCCGGCCCCGAAAGGAATGACATCCTCTGGGGCCGGGCTTCTTTTTAATGGCCAACCGCACTTACGGCATCATCTTCAGGAAGCGGACAAGCTGCCGTTCCCCGCCCTCGATATTTACTTCGATGAAGTATGCACCAGGTAACAGCTTGCCGGTGTTCCAGTGAAGGCCGCCGGCGGGTATTTCGCCTACCTCCCGCAACTCTATGGCCTCGCCCAGGCTGTTGAACAGGCGCAGGCTCACCGGTGCTTCAGTATTGCGGCTGAAATCCAGTACTATTTCATCCTGTGCCGGATTGGGGAAGAGGTTGATGTTCAGCGGTGTGTGCTCAGCCTCTGTCTCCCGGGCTATTCCCGGAAGGGTAGAGCCGCCAAGGCCCTGTATGTCGCCTTCGACAAATACCTCGCTGAATATGGCTTCCAGCTGGCTGTTCGGCCTGCTCGAGTATGCAGCCATGCCCAGGTAGAGGCATTCATTCAGGCCGGATAAATTTATCACGCCCGGGCCTACCGAACTGAAGTTGCGGCCGTCGGATGACCCGAGTATCCTTACCCTGGAGTAATTGTTATAATGTCTGGCCTGCAGGCGCAGATAGGAAACGTTGGCGCCGGAAGCCTGGCTGAATTGTATGCTGCCTCCGGTTTCGGCCCGAATTTCACTGCGTAGCAGGGGAGTGCCCAATTCCCTGAACACCCCCACCATCTGAGCGTCGGGATCAAGTGATTCCCGCAGGGCCAGCCCGGCAAAGCCATGGCCGTCCGTACTTTCTAACTTTACCG
>CAYVVK010000644.1:0-3963 GCA_964454855.1 uncultured Phaeodactylibacter sp.
GGCCGCCTCGATGTCCTCCCCGTGTATGCCCACGGCCGTGCGCATGATCATATGCTGGGGCCGCTCCACCACCTGGCCGTCCATGCGCAGGAGGTAAGAGCGCTCCAGGGTCTTGAAGCCGAAGAAGTCAAAGGTGAAGTCCCGGTCGTAGATGATGGCAGAATCCAGCTCATCGCGGTGCTTCCAGATGATCTCGAAGGCATCGTCGCCGATCAGGCCCGCGGGTTCTCCGGTCTTGGGGTCCGTGTAGCTGTGCAGGGCCCTCATGGTGCGGGCAAAGGACTTGTTGGTATTTTTGTGGAGGTTGGACACCGCGATGCGGGCGGCGAGGATGGCGTAATCGGGATGCTCGGCAGACATGGTCGCGGCCGTCTCGGCCGCCAGGTTGTCCAGCTCGGTGGTCGTCACGCCGTCGTACAGGCCCTGCACCACTTTTTTGGAGATCTCGATGTAATTGATGTACCTCGTATCGAGGTTATAGCAGAGTTTTTTGATGCGGGCGGTAATTTTATCAAAGCTGACGTCTTCGCGCTTGCCGCTTCTTTTAATGACTTGCATGATTTCAGGGATTATGGGTTTTTTAAAAATCTTCGTCCAGGGAGAAGACCTGCTTGTCGCGGCCGGACATGACGCCCGACTTCTGGTAGTCCCCCACCCTTTTCTCGAAGAAGTTGGTCTTGCCCTGCAGGGAGATCATGTCCATCCAGGGGAAGGGGTTGTCCGCCTGGTACACCTTCGGCTGCTTGAGGGCGGCCAGCAGCCGGTCGGCGACAAACTCGATATACTGGCGCATCATATCGGCATTCATGCCGATGAGCCTGACCGGCAGGGCATCAGAGACGAATTCCTTCTCGATGTCCACTGCATCCGTGATGATCTTTCGGATGACCTCCTCCGGCAGCTTGTTCTGTATGTGCTCATTGTAGAGCAGGCAGGCAAAATCGCAGTGCATGCCTTCATCCCGGGAGATCAGTTCGTTGGAA
Source organism: uncultured Phaeodactylibacter sp. (assembly GCA_964454855.1). GTDB lineage: Bacteria > Bacteroidota > Bacteroidia > Chitinophagales > Saprospiraceae > CAYVVK01. The sequence continues at coordinate 984 of CAYVVK010000644.1, forward strand.
AAAGACAGGCCCGGCATCAGCCCCCGCTTCTTCAGCCAGAATATGGAGCAGAAAGAACCCGAGAAGAAGATGCCTTCCACGGCGGCAAAGGCGATGAGGCGCTCGGCGAAAGAGGCGTTCTCGATCCAGCGCAGCGCCCAATGGGCTTTCTTTTTCACGCAGTCCAGGGTTTCGATGGCGTTGAAGAGGTAGTTCTTCTCTTCAGTATCCTTGATGTAGGTATCGATGAGCAGGGAGTAAGTCTCGGAATGGATGTTCTCCATCATGATCTGGAAGCCGTAGAAGAACTTGGCCTCCGTGTACTGCACTTCGCTGACGAAATTTTCCGCCAGGTTTTCGTTGACGATGCCGTCGCTGGCGGCAAAAAAGGCCAGCACGTGTTTGATGAAGTGGCGTTCGTCGTCGTTGAGCTTGTTGTTCCAGTCGTTCAGGTCAGAAGAAAGGTCGATCTCCTCAGCCGTCCAGAAGCTGGCTTCCGACTTTTTGTAGAACGCCCAGATGTCGTCGTGCTTAATAGGGAATAATACAAAGCGGTTAGGGTTATCGTGAAGGATCGGCTCTAGTTTTTGGTCCATTGGTACAATCAATTTTTAGTTCATCAGGTAATGAAAGCGCCGCATCGGTGGCTAACGGCATAACAATGGTATCTGAAGGCTTGCTCTCCTTTCAGCCATCGATTGGGTGTATTGCTGTTTTTTGAAGATCCGGGAAGTGGCTTCCCGTATTCAGACAGGTATCCTGTCTTCTCTCAGTATGTCTTGTTGCACACTAAGTTAAAAAGAACAGGAGAATGTCGCAGGTTGAGTTATCCACATTGTGTGGATAACTAATCTAAGTTACTGAAAATCAACATTTATCTTCTGTTAATAAAGTTTTCCACAATGTGGAAAACCTGTTTGTGGAAAACGAGGAGGGGCAAGTTCTGCAATATTAGAGGAGTTTTTAGCGCGCAGGAAAATTATTATTGCCTACATAGTCGGCATATCAACTAAAGTTTTGGTTCACGGGAAAGAAAGGCGAATTACCGATGGATGGTCAGAACAGCCGCTTGCGCTGGAAGTACCAGGCCACCAGCAGGCTGAGGCTTACCGATGTAGCGAGAATGATGTAAATGGCAAAGCCATTGTCCTCCAGGGGCAGGGGCACGTTCATGCCATAAAAACTGGCCACCAGGGTGGGCACCATAAGGATAATGGTAATGAGGGTGAGGCGCTGGATGGTGATATTGAGGTTGTTGGAGATAATGGAGCCGTAGGCGTCCATGGTCCCGTTGAGGATGTTGGTATAGATATTTGACATTTCCAGTGCCTGGCTGTTGTCGATGATGATGTCTTCAAAGAGGTCGGACTTGTCCTCATCGTCGCGGATGTGGAGAAAATCGGTCCGTTTCATTTTCATTTTGAGCAGTTCGTTAGCGCTGAGCGAATTCACGAAATAGACCAGGCTTTTCTCGACACTCAGCAGCTGCTTGAGCTCTTTATTGCGGCTGGAGTCATAGAGTTCCTGCTCGATGAGGTTGCGCTTGAGGTTGAGCTTCTTCAGGCAGGTCAGGAAGCGGTACACGTTCTGTTCCATAATGGCCAGGACGAAGGAGGACTCATCGCTGGGCGTAAAATTCTTGACCTTATTGTCGAGGAACAGCTGCAGCACCGGATTGTCATAAGAAGTAATGGTAATGAAGTGGTCGATGGTCAGAATGATGCCGATCGGAACGGTAATATAGATGGCGTCATTCTCTTCTTCGGCTTCATTGAGGATGGGGGTATTGACGACGATCAGGCGTACGTCGTCCTCCCGTTCGTAGCGCGAGCGCTCGTCGATGTCGAGCGAGTCGGTGAGGAAGTCCAGGGGCACATCGAACTGCTGGGCGACCTCTTCGAGCTCTTCGTGGCTGAAGGGTGGTGAAATATTGACCCAGCAGCCTACTTCCGGCTCTTCCAACTCCTTGAGTTTTCCATCCACTTTTGCGTAGTACCGGATCATCGTTTAAATTTTCGAGACAAACATACAATTATTACACTGGCTTAGCAAACGGGAATAACAGAATGGCCCCCTATTGCCGTAGCTGTGCAATAAACTGCTCGTATAAGGGCAGGGCAGTGACAGAGGCCTGCCCCCACCGCGGCGGATACCCTTCCCGTATCCGGTAGTAATCGGCAACGATCTCGGCCTGTTGCTCCAGGTTGAAATCCCGGAAACTGCGCCCGTTGGCCCGGGCCATTTCGAGGGCCCGGGCGCCACCGTAATCATAAGCCTGCGGGCTGCGCTGCGCCGCCAGTGCGCGCGGAATGTAAACGATGCCCAGTTTCTGGTATTGCCAGACGTGGGCCAGCTCGTGCAGCAGCAGGCTGTTATCCATTTTTCCCCAGGAGTTGATGCTGTAGAAGCTGACATAGCAAAAGCGGAATTGCCGCGGCCCGGCCAGGGCGTATTCATCGATACGCACCCGCCCGTAGTTGATGGACTTCCCGAAAATACTGCGCGCCAGCTTTTTTTCCCAGGCGTGCAGCGGCCGGCTGTTAAACTTGGTGAAGTCCAGCAGGGTTTCGTAAACCTCCGCCACGGCCAGGCAGTCCAGCAGCAGCAGCAACATTTCCAGCCACCAGTAGGCGATCCTGCCCCCCAGTAACCGGCTGACCATTTCCTCCTGGTAGGCGGCCCGCACATTCTGCCAGCCTTCTTGCAGGTGCCTGCCTACCCGCCGCAGCCTGACAGGCAGGTAACGCAAGGCATCCGCCAGCCGAAGCAGGACGGAAAGCAGCTTCAGCAGCAGTTGCCGAAACAGATACTGCCCGCGGATGTCCACGTAAAAAGCCTTTCCCGAGATCTTCATGGCAAGGATTTATGCTTGTCCGGTAACCATTTCCCTTCTTTGACAAAGCCTGTGTTCCAAAGGCCCTGCCTGCCAGCAAGCTAGTGCTTTGGAAGTTAATTAATTGACAGGTAGTTGGTGTTATAATAGATTGATAACCCGTTGATT
>CAYVVK010000645.1:0-3957 GCA_964454855.1 uncultured Phaeodactylibacter sp.
CTCTCTTGATTTGGTGAAATAACACCGTCAAATCTAAGAGAAAACCAAATGCAATGCACTGAAAAACAGGCTGGGTTTGTTCAACGCGCAGCGAAACGCCGTAGTGCCTTTTCCTTAAGCCAAGAGCAAAGCCACCGCACATTTGTCAGCCCATACAGCCCTGAGCAAAGCCCTGCACTTGGAGCGCTATGGACGATTTCGCTATTTGTTGCAGCCCGTTTTTCTAAGCTGATTTAATTTTTTATTTCAATGATCCGTTTGATCAGTACGATACGATCTGCTGATTTCAACTTCTTTTGGTCTTAAGCATTGACCGTCCAATTGCTCTTTTCTAATTTTCACTCATTTACTCGATTCGCTTCCGATCTGTTTATGGTCCGCTTTTGATCCGTTTTCCCGTACCCGGTCGCCTGGTTTTCAATGGGCTGCAACGTCTTTGCATCCGAACAAAAATAGCGGATACACAGCTATAACTAAACATTTTGCGGATCATTATTTTCCTCAATATCCAAAAAATCCAACGGACTAGATAGTCTTTGGCGCGCCCTTTTCGTGATGTGAGTATAAATTTGAGTGGTTTCACTGCTACTATGTCCTAACAATTCCTGAATATATCTTAAATCCGTTCCTCTCTCCAGCAAATGAGTAGCAAAGCTATGCCGTAAGGTGTGAACGGTGCTATATGGATTGACGCCCGATTTGGCCACCGCTCTCCGAAATACCTGCTGAATACTCCTAGTGCTGTATTGCCCGCCATTCTGCCCTTCAAATAGCCAATAAGCTGGTTTGTAAGCTACTAAATAATTTTGCAAAAGAACGATCATCTTGTCAGAAAGAATGGTATAGCGGTCTTTTTTGCCTTTCCCTCCCTTGATGAAAATGCTCTTGCGGCCGAAGTGAATGTCTTCTTTGCGCAGTCGGATACTTTCTCCGATCCTCAGGCCGCCGCTGTAAATCAACATCAAGACGGCCTTGTGCTTGAGATTTTATTTGGATAGAAAGCCAGGAACTGAATGAAAAAGTTCTTGTAAGTTTTGATTGTATTATGACTGTAGCGCTGCAGGCGCAATTGTTGTTCTAGCCGGGTGGCTTCATCTCTGTATGTCAGGTTCGAAAGTTCTACCGTCTGCGCGGCCTTTCCTTTCGCAGATCTCAGCAAAGGGCGTTGCTTCAAAACGAGAACCTGCCCCTCCCCGAAAAGCCGCTTGAGTTCTGCATAAGCTTCCTTATTGTAGGGCATGTGCCAGCATTTTTCATCCGGCGTCCATCGGTTTCCCGGAATTTTTTTCATCAGGATTGGAAAGTTTCGGTCGAAACCTAGCGGCCGAATACCGATTCTCTTCTGGCCTTCATAGATCAGGGGAAAGACTTGGATCTTCATATTGCTTTTTTAGGTGTATATTATGATTTTACGGATAAATAGCCGTTCAATAATCGATTAATTTCGTTTGTAGCCGTTTGTATTCGTTTACAAACGGCTACAAACGTTTATAACCGTTTGTAATCGGGAAACAGCGAGGGGTAGGCTCCAATTTACGCTAGATTGGGGGAGCAACAGTGCAGAGGGCAGGTTTTTCCTGGAAAGCAGGATGGGAAGCGTTGAGAGGGCCTCCGGCTATACGGGAGCCGGCCACGAAGCCATAAAGGGGGCTCCAGCCTTTGCGGGTTGGGCCCCAAAGGCCTACCCACTCGGCCGTGCTTCAGCCGCCCCTACAGACAGGCAAGCGGCAACCCCCTAATTCTGCCAGGCCTTGCGCTCCTGCTCCAGGTGCTCCAGCTGTATCTTCACCCCGTATTTCTCCTTGAGGTGTTTGGCCAGGGCGTCGGCGGCATAAACCGAACGGTGCTGGCCGCCGGTGCAGCCGAAATTGACCATCAGGCTGGTGAAGCTGCGGCTGATGTAGTCTTCCACGGCCTTGTCGACGATGCGGAATACGTCGTTGAGGAAGTCGTCGGCATTGCTGTGGTGGCGCAGGAAGTTGATGACGGGCTCGTCGCGGCCGGTCAGCTTTTTGTAGGGCTCGTAGCGGCCCGGGTTGTGGATGAAGCGGCAGTCGAAGACGAAGCCGCCGCCGTTGCCCGTATTATCTTCGGGGATGCCATTGCGCTTATAGGAAAAGCTGTGGATGCGGACGGTCAGCAGGCTGGATGCCCCCTTGATCTTGTCGAAGGGCTCAAAGCGCTTGGAGACGATGAGCGCCTGCAGAGACTTAGCCAATTCGGGCAGCTCGATCGGAAGTTTGTTGTTGTCCAGCAGCCATTTGATGTTGCGCAGCGCAAAGGGGATGCTTTTGATGAAATACTCCTTGCGCTCGTACAGGCCGCGGAAGCCATAGGTGCCCAGCACCTGAATGCTGCGGATGAGGACATAGGCGTAGTAATAGGCCACAAACTGCTCGCGATTGACAGGGATGAACGGCTCGAGGCTATCCATGTAGTGCTGCAGCAATTCCTGGCGGATATCCTCGGGGATGTTGGCCTTGGCCTGGTACAGCAGAGAGGCCAGGTCGTACTGCAGGGCGCCGCGCCGGCCGCCCTGGTAGTCGATGAAGTAGGGCTGCCCGTCCCTGATCATGATGTTCCGCGTCTGGAAGTCACGGAACATGAAGTGGCTGGTATCGGCCTGCAGCAGGAACTCCGCCAGGCGGTGCATGTCGTCTTCCAGCAGTTGCTCGTCGAAGGGCAGGTCGACGAGTTTGAGGAAGTAGTATTTGAAGGTATTGAAATCCCAGAGCATGGACTGTTTGTCGAAAGCGGCCCGCGGGTAGCAGACGCTGAAGTCCAGCCCTTTGCCGCCTTCCACCTGCAGGCGAGCCAGCTGCTCCACCACCCGGCGGTAGATCTGCACCAGGTAATCCGGGAAGTACTCTCCCTTTTGGAGCAGGTAGCTGTAGAGGGTGGTGAACCCCAGGTCTTCCTGCAGGTATACGTGCCGGCCCAGCTCTTCGGCGTAGATGGCGGGCACGGGCAGTTCTTTTTCCTTAAAATGGCGGGAAAAAGCGATGAAGGCCTCGTTCTCCTTGCGGTCGGGATTATAGGCGCCGATGGCGCTCTTCTCTCCATTCTTGAGGCGGTAGTAAATGCGCCGGGAGCCGGAAGGGGCCAGCGGCAGTATCAGTTCGGGCTCTTCTCCCGCCCATTCGTAAAACAGGCCGCTCAGTGCTTGTTCGATATCTGCTGATTTCATCGGGATGGCTTTTTAAATGCGGCGGAAATTACACTTTTTCTAAAAGAAAAGAGTAGTATTACTCCTCCTCCTCAAAAGCACGCGATTCCTCATCTTCCGCTATGGCCTTTTGGTTGATGGTTTCCCAAAGCAGGTCCTTGAGTTCCTGCAGCCCCTGCTGGGCAACGGCGGAGATGAACAGATGGGGCACATCCTTTGGAATTTCCACCTTCAGCATTTCCCTGAGCTCCTCGTCGATGAGGTCTGATTTGGTGATGGCCAGCACGCGGGGCTTGTCGAGCAGTTCCTCATTGTACATCTTCAGTTCGTGGAGCAGGATGTCGTATTCCTTTTTGATGTTCTCGGTATCGCAGGGTATCATCAGGAGCAGGGTGGCGTTGCGTTCGATGTGCCGCAGGAATCGATGCCCCAGGCCTTTGCCTTCGTGCGCCTTTTCGATGATGCCCGGAATATCGGCAATGACGAAGGAGCGGGCATCGCGGTATTTGACGATTCCCAGGTTGGGCACCAGGGTGGTAAAGGGGTAGCTGGCGATCTTGGGCTTGGCCGCCGTAACTACCGATAGCAGGGTGGATTTGCCGGCATTGGGAAAGCCCACCAGCCCTACATCCGCCAGCACTTTCAGCTCCAGGATCTTCCATTCTTCCTTACCGGGCTCTCCGGGCTGCGCATAGCGGGGAGCCTGGTTGGTAGAAGATTTGAAATGGCTGTTGCCCAGGCCGCCGCGTCCGCCTTCCACAATGACCTTTTCCTGGCCGTGCCGGGTGATT
>CAYVVK010000646.1:0-684 GCA_964454855.1 uncultured Phaeodactylibacter sp.
ACTGTTGATAGCCAAAGAGTTGCGGATTGCCTTAAGCCATTCCGACTTCCGACTTTGTCTAGCGCTAGAGGAAGCCCATTTTGTCATTCAGCCGCTCGAAAGGAGATTAGTTTTCTCACCCGCAGCGCCTGCTCTTGAAAGGCAAGCGACTTTTATTTAATTTAGGGCTCCTTTGCACGAAGGCCAGAGCCGGCAAGAAAAAAATCAAAATAAAAAATATGATAAAAGCACTTTACCCCCTGCTCGCCTGCTTCTTCCTGGCTGGCGCGATCTATGCTCAGAAAAGCCATTGGACGGAAGTAGATAAAAACCACCTACAAATGCTTCCTGCCGCAGAGGTGGATATGCTCGAAGGCCAGTACCGCACTTTTTCTCTCGGCCTGGATGCCCTGCGCCAGGACCTGCAGGCGGCCCCCATGGAATTTACGCCTGCCGCCAACAACCCCATACAGGTAGTGCTCCCTCTGCCCGACGGGCAACTGGAGGCTTTCGAGGTAGTGGAATCCCCGGTAATGGCGCCAGGGCTGGCGGCGCGCTTTCCCAACATCCGGTCCTTTCAGGCCAGAGGCCTGCGAGATAAGCGAATCAGCGCCCGCTTCGACTATTCCCCGAAAGGCTTTCACGCCTCCATACGTACGCCCGAGGGTAAGGTATATATCGGCCCCTACAGCGAAGGGCAGAACA
>CAYVVK010000646.1:694-3950 GCA_964454855.1 uncultured Phaeodactylibacter sp.
AACACTTACTACCTTTGTTACTATACCAAAAACCTGAAGCTGGACGGCCTGGAACAGGCCATCTGCGCCTTCGACGAGGAGCGGCCGGCAGCAGGAGCCGAAGACAATGTGGCTGTTTCCTTTCGGGGAGCCGCTCCCATTCGCCTCCGGCAGTACCGCCTGGCGCTGGCCTGCACCGGAGAGTACGGGCAGGCAAAAGGGGGTACGGTGGAATCTGTCCTGGCGTCCATGAATACGGCCCTCAACCGCGTCAACCAGGTCTTCCAGATGGAAACGGCCATCCGGCTGCAGCTCATTGAGAACAACGACCAGCTGATCTTCCTGGACGCACAGAATGACCCCTACACCCAGCCCCGAAATGCCGCCTTTACCATCAACCAGAATATTACGGTGCTCAATGAGACGCTGGGAGGGTTTACCGGCTATGATGTAGGGCATGTATTTACCCTGGGCTGTGACGACAGCGTAGCGGGTACTGCCGCCCGATCCAGCGCCTGCACCCTGAATAAAGGAGCGGGCATTACCTGCCATTTTACGGATAATGTAGAGTTCATCGCCATTGAAGTGATGGCGCATGAGATCGGCCATCAGTTCGGTTGTTTCCATACCTGGAACAACTGCCCCAACTTCGCCGACCAATATGCTCCGGCAGATGCTTATGAGCCGGGCAGCGGCAGCACCATCATGTCTTATGCCGGCGCCTGCGGTTCGGCCAACAACATTACGAACCAGGCCGACGACTACTATCACGCCGGCTCGCTGGAGGATTTCATTGCCTTCAGCCGGCAGGGAGAAGGGGCCACATGCGGTACCCTGGTAGGCATGGAGAACAACCGCCCGGAAGTGGTGCTGCCCTACTCCGACGGCTTCTTCATCCCCCGCTCCACCTTCTTCGAGCTGGAAGCCATAGGCAGTGACCCCGACGGCGGGCCCATTACCTACTGCTGGGAACAGTACGACACTGGCCCGTCCGGCCCTCCGGGTTCTCCCGAAGGCACCGCTCCTTTATTCCGTACCTTTCCTCCCACGGAAAGCCCGCTGCGGGTATTTCCGCGCCTCGGCAAGATCCTGTCCAACAACTTCGACAATACGGAAGTGCTGCCCTCCTACGGACGCCGGCTGCGCTTTCGCTGCACGGTGCGAGATAATCATCCCGAGGCAGGAGGCGTAGCCTGGGCACAGGTAGAGTTCCGGGCGGACAGCGAATCCGGGCCCTTTCAGGTCATCACACCCAACACCGCCGACATCAGCTGGACGGTGGGCTCCTACCAGGAGATCAACTGGGATGTGGCCAATACGGATAACGACAGGGTCAACTGCCAGAAAGTGAACATCCTGCTGTCTACCAACGGCGGCAACAGCTTCCCCATCACCCTGCTGGAAGGCACGGACAATGACGGCACCGCCTTCATCACCGTTCCCGATGCCGTATCCAGCCAGGCCCGCATCCGCATAGAAGCCGCCGATAATATCTTCTTCGACCTTTCCGACCGCAACTTTTCCATCGAAGCAGCTACGGCTCCCGGCTTCGCTCTGGAACTCGCCCCGCAGGACTTCGCCCCCCTCTGCCTGCCGGAGCCGGCCATCATCGATATTCAGTCCTCTTCCATTCTGGGTTTTGACAGCCCCATTTCTCTGGAGCTGGTCGGGGAACTGCCCGCCGGTGCTTTTGCCAGTTTCGGCCAGAATACACTCAATCCCGGGGAGAGCACTACCCTTACTCTTTCTTTTACAGAATTTTTGGAAGAGGCCCTCAACCTGGAGGTGCAGGCCACAGCTGAAGGTGTGGACACCGCCCTGCGCAATTTGCAGCTCACCACCGTCTCCAACGACTTCTCGGACATGGCCCTTACTTCTCCCGAAGACGGCAGGAGTGATATCGTATTGTCCTCGGATTTTGACTGGGAGCCCTCCGCTGACGCCAATACATACGATTTTCAGCTGGCCAGCAGCGCTTCTTTTACCTCCAACAGTATTGTGGAATCGGCCGAGGGCCTCACGGAATCCGCTTTCGAGTCGGCAGCCACCCTGGAAGATAGCGAACTGTACTTCTGGCGCGTGCGCCCCGTCAATGAATGCGGCCCCGGCCCCTGGCTGCCGGCCTATGTTTTCCAGACGGCAGAAGTAGTTTGTAATGGCTACACCCCCACCGACCTGCCCATCAACCTGCCAACGGCGGTCAACACCAAGACCTCAAAGCTCATGGTGGAAGACGAAGGCATCATCGCCGATGTCAATATCTCCAACCTTGAGATCCGCTTCGCTCCGGTAAACAGCCTGCGCATCACGCTGGTCAGCCCGGCGGGTACGGAAGCCGTAGTATACAACCGCGCCTGCCTCAACACCAATCAGGTCGAGCTCACGCTGGATGATGAAGCGCCTGAGGATATTCCCTGTCCGCCTACCGATTTTCAACTGGCCCAGCCCGATAACCCGCTCTCCGTATTCGACGGAGAAAGCACCGCCGGGGAATGGCAGTTGCGGGTAGAGGTGGTGGCCAGCGGCTTCACCAGCGGCTCCATCCGGAGCTGGCAGCTCGACTTCTGCGCCGCAGGCGGTGGTTTCGCGCCCCCTACCCTGCTCACCAATGAGCCGCTGGCGGTGCCGCCGGGAGAAGGCACTACCATCACTCCTGACTTCCTGGAAGCTCAGGATGAATCCGCCAATGCAACACAGCTGACTTACACCATACTCTCGCCCCCGGCCCACGGCATACTCACCCGCTGGAGCCTGGGCGACACCCTTGGCCAGGGCGACAAGTTCTCCCAGGCCACCATCAATACCTTTAACCTGGGCTACATCCACGACGGCAGCGACACGCAATCGGATAGTTTCACCTTCTTTGTGGAGAACGGATTCGGCGGCTTTACGCCCGGCCAGGCATTCACCATCATCATTGATGAGGATGCCATGGTGAGTACCGAAGAAGCAGCTCCCGCTAATTCCCTGCGCCTCTTCCCTAACCCCGCGCGGGAGGAACTGAACCTGCAGTTCGAGCGGCCGGTGAGCGGCCCTGTCACCCTCCGCCTGCTGAGTTTGCAGGGCCGGGAGGTGCGGCAACAGCGCTTCGACGAAAGCGGCAGTATGCGCCTGAACCTCTCAGGCCTGCCGGCAGGCATTTATCTGGTGCAGGTGCAGACAGCGAAGGTGATGTTTACGGAGAAGGTGATGGTGGGGCGTTGATTCGGCCTGCTCGGCCGCGCCTCGCGGGCAGCTTTCTATATTGCAGCTAAATAAAAAAGACTGTGCATATTTG
>CAYVVK010000647.1:0-3943 GCA_964454855.1 uncultured Phaeodactylibacter sp.
CTGCACTTTCCGGCCCTACGGCCAGTTTCTGCCCGTCGAAGTCACAGATGGAGCCGCCGCCGGCAGCAACGGTCTCTATGGCCAGGCAGGGGCTGAGCATGCTTACCGGCCCCACCCTGGTGATATAGTTATAATCATACTGCCCATCGTAACGGGCGGCATCGGTGCTGGTGCCGCCCATATCCAGGGTTAACACTTTTTCAATGCCCATTTTCCGGGCGATGGCGGCAGCACCCACTACGCCTCCGGCGGGGCCGCTGAGCAGGCTGTCTTTGGGGTGAAAGAGCGAAGCGCCCACCAGGCCGCCGGCGCTGCTCATGATGCGCAACTGCTGCTCTTCGCCCATCTTTTCCCTGATGCTGTTCAGGTATTGGTGGATGATGGGAGAAAGGTAGGCATTGGCCAGGGCCGCCTGTGCCCGGAGTAGTATTTTTATGGAGGGGGTGAGCTCATGAGATAGGGATATATAAGAGATGCCGGCTGCCGACAGGGCGGTTGCCAGTTGCTGTTCGTGCAGCGGGTTTTGATAAGCGTGCAGCAGGGCGATGGCCACTGCTTTGCAACCACTTTCTTTCACTTCCCGGATGACGCGTTTTATTTCTTCCGGTTTCAGGGGGTGCACCACTTCTCCGCGGGCGCCCAGCCGTTCTTCCACTTCGATAAGGCGGGAATAGAGCAGGAAGGGAGCTGGGATATCGAGCTGAAACAAATGAGGCCGTTGCTGGTTGCCGATCTCCAGCAGGCCACTGAATCCTTTGGTGATCAGAAAGGCTACGGAAGCGCCTTTTTTCTCCAGCAGGGCATTGGTGCCTTTGGTAGATCCCAGGCGCATTCGCATGGGAGGGAGCGGCCGTTCGAGCGGGGTTTGAGTGGCCAGGCGGGCGGCGAGTACCGGAGCCTCTTCTCCGGCGCTGATCTCAAACCCGGCGGGGAAGCTGGCCTCCGGTTCTTCGGAGAGCGTGATGGTGTTGCGGCTGAGTTCCGTGGAAAGGAGGAATACCTTTTGTTCCCCGTCGTTCAGGAGCTGTAAAGTATATCCCTCAAAAATGTCGCTTTGTTCCGGCCAGTTTTGTTCGATGCGGTATTTTCCCGGCCCCAGCTTTTCCAACAACCGCCCTCTAAGGCGGCTACTGCTCAGTACCTTGATGCGCCTGATACTTTCGGAAGGAGAGGTGGCAATGCAGTCGGTAAAAGTACCGCCGGTATCCACCCACAGCTGCCATTGCTTTTCTGGATGCGTGCTCATAGCGGCAAAATACGTATATGGGCGGAGGATGCCATCGAGAAAGTGGCCCGTTTTTTTGCAATCCTCCGGAAAGGGAGTATATATTTGTTTGGCAAGACATTGAAGAGAGAAAACAGAGGAGCCGTTATGAAGCAACCATCCCCGGAATTGAGAGCACTGTTTGAAGAGGCGAGGCGATATGAGGAAGGCAATGACCATTACAATGCGGTAAAACTATACAAGCGCATTGTAAAGGAGGCCCGCTATTGGGCGGCCCCTCATATACAGTTGGGGAATATTTATAAATACCGGCAGGAGTGGAAACCGGCCCTTTATTACAACAAAAAGGCCATCTCGCTGGATGTGGGCAACAAAACTGCCTGGTGGAACGTGGGCATCGCCGCAACGGCACTGAAAAAGCAGCGCCTGGCACGTTCCGTGTGGGGCAAGTTCGGTCTTGCCGCCGGCCAGAAGCAGCCTTTAAAGCCCGTATCGGTGCGGCTGGCCTACAAGAAGCAATTCGAGATCATGTGGGTGCAGCGGGAAGGGCCCGCACAGGGCATTATCAGGAACATTCCCCATCCGGGTTCCGGGCGCCGCTTCGGCGATACGGTGCTTATCGATAATGTCATCCGCGGCTACCATACTTCTGATTATTACCGCCTTCCCATTTACGATGAACTCGGGGTATTCAAATGCTCTCACTACCTTACCTTTTCCTGCCTGCTGCAAACCCCTGCTCCTAAAGACGTTCATGCCCTGCAGCAATTGTGCCGGGAGGAAAAACTGGGTTTTGAAGTTTGGGCTAACGCGGCTCGTTCACTCGCTCCCCAAAACTTTAAGGGAAGGCCGGAGTATCATTTTTATAAACTGGAATCGGAGTCTGAGCTGTTGGTCGCCATCGCTGCTCCCGGAAAGCAGGAGGCGCTCAGCGTGCTGGAAGCCTGGAAGGTGATTAGCCTGAAGCATTACACAGGCTTTCAGGCCCATCAGGTTTGCTGACCCCAAGCTCCAGTAGCTTCTTTTTCCTTACATTCATCGTAAAAAGATCATGATGTACCGGCTGTACTTTTTATTCTGCTTACTGGCAGCCCCGCAAGCTGCCGGGGCGCAAGCGCCACATGTGCTTAGCCACTATCCCGCCAACCAGGAAATATCGGCCGCACCGATGGAAAAGATCACCATTGAATTTGACCGGGTACTGGACCCCGGCAGTGTGCATTCCGCTTCGGTGAAGGTTTTTGGCCGCTGGTCGGGGCCGTTAAAAGGAAGGCTGGAGCTGAGTGATGATGGCCGCAGCATTGCACTAACCCCCGAAGAACCGCTCTTTGCCGGTGAATGGGTAACCGTCAGCCTCAGCCGGGATATCAGTAACCTGGCGGGAGATAAAATGGCGGCGGGCTTCAGCTGGAACTTCTGGGTGGGCACCAGTCCCGCTCCGCTGCAGCAGGTACCCGTGGATACCATTTTCCTGCGGCGGCCCGGCGAAGGCCTCATCCAAACCTATGGCGCTCATGCCAGCGACCTCAACAATGATGGTTACTCCGACCTGACTATCGTCAACGAAACTTCCGATGATCTTCGCATTCTGCTCAATGACGGCACCGGCCAGTACGGAGCGTTTACACTTTTACCCATGGGCAACCTTACTCCCAGCCCCAATGAAGCGGGCGACTTCAACGGCGATGGCGAGATCGACCTGGCCCTGAGTACCGCCCATCATAATGAACTGCGCGTTCTGTTCGGCGACGGGCAGGGCAATTTCCCGCAGGGCGATGTGTATGATACCGGCGCCGGCGCCCGCGGGCTTTCGGTGCTGGACTTTAATGGCGATGGTTTCGATGACATCTTCATCACCAACCGCCTGGCCGATAACATCAACCTCTTCACCAACGATGGTACAGGCGCCTTCAATGTGGAATATTTCAATACCGATGGAATAGGAGAGACGGCATGTATGGCCACCGACGCCAATAATGACGGCATTACCGATATTTTCATCGGCATGTACAACAGCTCGGAGCTGGCATTATTGCTGGGGGACGGCCAGGGAGGGTTCTCCCTTTCCAGCCGCGTATCGGTACCCGGCCGCCCCTGGATGATCGCCGCCGGCGATCTCAACGGCGACGGTTTCGCCGATGTGGCCTCCGCCAATTCCAGCGGCAACCGCATGTCTGTAGCACTGGGCGACGGGCAGGGCCAGCTCACAGCCCCTAGAAACTATGCCCATGGCAGCCTGGGCTTCCCCCTGGCCATAGACCTGGGTGACCTGGACGGCGACGGCGACCTGGACATTGTCACCAGCAATTATTCCGGGCCTACGTACACGGCTTTTGAAAATGACGGAGAGGGGGGCTTTTCGGTAGCTTTCGTATTGCCGGCCCCTAACCTGGCTTCCTGCGCCATCCTGCATGACCGTGACAATGACGGCGACCTGGACATCAGCGTTACCGATGAAGGCGACGATGTAGTAGTGCTGTTCGAAAACCCCGGGCTGGTGAACGCTACCGGCGAAAAAGCTGCGCCAGAGCTGTCGGCCCGGCTTTTCCCCAACCCCTGCGCGGCATATTGTGGGCTTGAAGTGGAGCTGAAAACGGCTTCCGAAACCCTGCTTGAAGTTTACAATGCCCAGGGCCAGCGCATATGGAGCGCGCACTACGGCCGGCTGGCAGCTGGCCAGCATCACGCTCGTCGGATTGGCAATGTTCTTGCCGGCAA
>CAYVVK010000648.1:0-224 GCA_964454855.1 uncultured Phaeodactylibacter sp.
CGCCCGCCGTGCTGCGGGCTTTTTCCACTTCTTCCTGTGCCCTTTGCTTGGCCGCCAATACCTCTTCGGCGGAAGCTTTCTGCACTTCCTCCTTCTTTTTCTGCGCCTCCGCAATGGCCAGTTTCAATTCTTCCTGTATACGGGCCACTTCCTGAGCGGCGCGTTCCCTGGCAGCGGCCACTTCCTGGCTGATCTTCTGTTTCTCGGCCTCGGAGTTCGCCCGG
>CAYVVK010000648.1:234-3276 GCA_964454855.1 uncultured Phaeodactylibacter sp.
CTCCTGTTCGGTGATCTGCCTGATGGCCGATGCTGCTTTCTCCCTGGCGGAGGCCACTTCGGAAGCCGAAGCCTCGCGGGTACTTTCAATTTCCTGCTGCGCTGCTGTTTTTTCCTCCGCAACCTTCTGCTTCACCTGGCCGATCTCTTCAGCGGCATTCTTTCTCGCGTTGGCCACTTCCAGGGCGGAGGCTTCTTTTTCCCGGGCCGCATTTTCCCTGGCCTCGGCGATCTCGCTGGCCGTTTTTTCCTGGAACAAGGCTTTTTCTTCCGCTGCGCGCCGGCGGGATTCCGCCAGTTCAAAAGCAATGCGCTCCTTTTCCAGCACGGCATTCTCTCTTATACGGGCGATCTCGGTAGCTGCCTCCTCCTGGGTGTGCAGGATCTGTTCGGAAGCCGTTTTCTTGGTGGAAACCACTTCTTCACTAGTCCGCTCCCGTTCCTGTTTCGCCTGTTCCCGGGCACTCTGTATCATTTTTGCCGTTTCCTCGCGGATACGTTGCAGCTCCGCTACGGAATTTTCCCGGGCGGAAGCAATCTCATCGGCGTATTCCAGCTTGGCCAGTTCGAGTTTTTCCTGGACGGCCCTGATCTCCGCTGCCGCTTTTTCCCGGGCCTCGGCCACTTCCCGGGCGGACTCGAGCTGTGCCTGCCGAATGGCCTCGTTGGCCCGCTGCCGGGCTTCGGTGACATCAAGAGTGATCTTTTCCAGTTCGGTATCTGCATTCTCCCGCGCCTGTTTGACTTCTTCGGCCAATTGCTGGCGGGAAGCCTCTATCTCGGCCTGTGCTTTCTGGCGGGCATCGACCACCTCATCGGCGTATTTCTTTTTCTGTTGCGCGGCGTTTTCCCGCGCCAGGGCAACTTCCTCCTGCAGGCGGGATTTGATCTGTTCGGCCTTTGCCGTCTCCTCTGCAATCTCTCTTTTCAGGCGCTCTTTGGTGCTGCCAAGCTCTCTTTTTAGCGCCGCCACCTCCGCATCATCTTCGGCAGCAACCCTGGTAGCCGGGGCATTGCCATCGTTGCCGGTGGGCTCTTCGAAAGGTATGGGGGAAGGCTTCACATCGACCACATTATCCGCCAGCTCCACATCATTGACCTTTTCCTTATCCAGCGTGCGGTTAAAACAGGCAGCCAGGGACTTGAACTCCGAGAGGCGGCTTTCATTAATGGTGAATTTGCGCATCTGGTTGCTGATGTTGTTCTTGATGTACATGGTAGTGATATCCGCAGAGGCAAACCATTGTAAGGCCGTGAGGTCCAGCTGCAATACATTATGATATACAGGAGTAGCTCCCTCGCGGATCATCTCTCCCAGGCCGATAAAGCGATAGGAACGGCGGGTACTGCCGGCATCCATGAAAATGACCTCATCATCCTGGTTGAACTCTACTCCCGCTTTGGAATACATCTTAGCGGTTATCCCTTTCGTATCGCTGATTAATTCAATGCTGTAGGTATAGTTTCCCCGCACCACCAGCGTCTGGTTGGCCGTACGCAGGATATGAGTGCCATCGATCACTTTATCTTCAGCGATCAGGGCCTGGCATTGGCTGCTGAGAAGCTGAGGCAGGTAAAGCGATAGCAACAACAGGGCAAGCGGGACGAATCTCATATCAGATAGGATTTTTTAATTGGTAAGATAACGTTTTTAGGATTCAATTACAGTAATCCGGGTTGCGGATTATCCCCGAAGCAAAACACCGGTGCTTTGCTTTCATCTGTTCTCGGAAACATCATGGTGAAAACCGCCCCTGGGGAAGAATAATCCCAACTTGCGGGCAGCCGCTCGAACTTGTCCGCAACCCGGGCTAAAGAAAGTATGCGTATTCCTGCCTGTTATAAATATTTTGAAGGATAAACGGGAGATTGGCCCGGAACATTGCGTGAGCCTATCGTTTTGCCGCGAGAAGATAGAGTGCGGCCATGCGGATGGCAACGCCGTTCTCCACCTGCTGCAGAATGATGGAATGCTCCGAATCCGCCACGTCGCTGGTGATCTCCACCCCGCGGTTGATGGGGCCGGGGTGCATGATCACAATGGGTTTTTGCAGGCTGTCGAGTAAGGGCTTATTGATGCCGAAGTACTGGGCGTACTCGCGAAGGGAAGGAAAGTATTTGATGTCCTGGCGCTCCAGCTGAATGCGCAGCACATTGGCGATATCGCACCAGGCGAGGCTGTCCCGCACATCGTGCGACACCTCTACGCCCAGTTGGGGAATGTGCTTGGGAATGAGCGTGGGCGGGCCGCAGACCCGTACCCTGGCCCCCAGTTTTTTCAGGCAGAAAATATTGCTGAGTGCTACCCGGGAGTGCAGGATGTCTCCAAAGATCGCCACTTTTTTTCCGGCGAGGGCCCCCACTTTCTCCTCCATGGAAAAAGCATCGAGCAGAGCCTGTGTGGGATGTTCGTGGGTGCCGTCGCCGGCATTGATGATGTTGGCGTCGATGTGCTGGGCAAGGAAATGATGGGCGCCCGGGGCGGGGTGGCGCATGACAACCATATCCACTTTCATGGATAGGATGTTATTGACCGTGTCGAGCAGGGTCTCCCCTTTCTTGACCGAAGAAGAAGAGGCGGAAAAGTTGACCACATCCGCAGAAAGGCGCTTCTCCGCCAGTTCGAAGGATATGCGGGTGCGGGTGGAATCTTCGAAAAAGAGGTTGGCTACTGTGACATCGCGCAGCGAGGGCACCTTTTTGATGGGCCGGTTGAGCACTTCCTTGAAACTTTGGGCCGTCTCGAAGATGAGGCGGATGTCTTCTTCCGACAGGTATTTGATACCCAGTATGTGTTTGGTGCTTAATTGCTGTACCGTAGCCATGCTGTGTCTGTTATTCGGCGTCTTTTTTTTCTGCAAACAACAAAATGCGGTCTTCCTGGCCGAGTTCCCTCCACTCCACCCGTACGTAGGCCTGGTCGACGGCATCTATGGTGATGCCCGTGTAATCGGCATGAATGGGTAGGTGGCGGTTGAACCGGCGGTCCACCAGAGAAACAAGTTCTACCTGCAAAGGCCGGCCGTAGTGGTTCAGCGCCGTG
>CAYVVK010000648.1:3286-3939 GCA_964454855.1 uncultured Phaeodactylibacter sp.
CCGGTATACAGGACGTCATCGACGAGTATCACCCGCTTGTTCTCTACCAGAAAGTCCATTTCGGTCTTGCTGGCGGACAATGGCTTCTGGCGGGTACGGAAATCATCGCGGTAGAAGGTGATGTCCAGCTTGCCGTAGGGAATCTGCCCGATGCCCAAAATATCCAGCAAGCGCCGGTGCAGGCGGTCCGACAGGTATGTTCCTCTCGGCTGGATACCAACCAGGCAGGATTGCCCGAACTGCCCGTGCTGCTCGATCAGCTGGTGGCACAGCCTTTCTATGGTCAGTTCGAAATGCTTCTGCCCGATGATGATGCGTCCTTTATCCATATTACTTCTTCTTCTGGATCTTCGCCCAGGTATCCCTCAGGGTCACTGTGCGGTTGAAGGCCAGTTTATCGTCGGTGCTGTCCGGATCGACACAGAAATAGCCCATGCGGAGAAACTGAAAACGGCTGCCGGGCCGGGCGTCTTCCAGATTGGGCTCTATATAGGCGGTTTCAATGACATCCAGAGAGTGTTCGTTGAGGAACTCCAGGTAGTCCTTGTTTTCATGGCTGTCGGGTTCCGGTTCGGTGAACAGGCGGTCGTACTGCCGCACCTCTATGGGCCGGGCATGAGGAACGGAGACCCAGTGCAGGGTGCCTTTGGCCT
>CAYVVK010000649.1:0-3935 GCA_964454855.1 uncultured Phaeodactylibacter sp.
GGATGATGGCGGGGGCCTTCTGCGTGCCATTGCTGCGGTAGCGCACCGTGGCCAGGTCGTCCATCAGGGGTTCCAGCCCATAGATGAGATAGTCCAGGTACTGTATTTCAGCTATAGGCCGCAGGCCGCGCATGGCCATGCCGATGGCCTGCCCCATGATGGTCCACTCGCGGATGCCGGTGTCGAAGACGCGTTCTTCGCCGTATTTTTTCTGCATGCCGGCAAAGCCCTGGTTGACATCGCCGATATTGCCCACGTCCTCGCCAAAGGCGTAGAGTTCGGGGTGTTTTTCGAGTGCTTTGTCGAAGAAGGCATTGAGGATCTCATAGCCGTTTTTCAGCGGGGCGTCCTTTGCGTATCGGGGAGGTATCACCGGTACATTGAGCGCGGCGTGTTTAGAATTGCTGTAGAGGTGAGTGTGGTATCTTTTGTGGGCCACGTTCCGCACCTTATCTATCCACTGCAGAAGTTGTTCTTCGGCGGGCAGCCCGCTGCCGAGCAGTTGGAAGTGCATCCTCCGGGCATTCTGTGTCAGTTCGCTGAGGAGCGGGTGCATGAGGTTCTTCAGCTCCTTTTTGATGGCGTCCATTTCTCCCTTGTCGGCGGGGATGTCAGCATATATAGCCTGCAGGGCCTTGAGCTCATTCTTGGTGGGAGCGTTAAAGGCTTTCCAGGCTTTGTCGCGGCTTTCCTTGACATATGTTTTGGCTTCCTTACGGATCTGGTCCAGTTCTTCCTGTGTGGCCAGGCCTTCCTCTATCATCCACTGGGCCATGCGGAGAATGCAGTCGTGCTCTTCTTCCCACTGTAGCCGCTCTTTGGGCTTGTAGCGTTCATGGGAGCCGGAAGTGGAGTGCCCCTGCGGCTGGGTGATTTCCTGGATATGGAAAAGGGCAGGCACATGGCTTTCCCTGACTTTGGCAATACCTTCTTCATAGAGTTTTACCAGCGTAGGGTAATCCCAGCCCTTGGCGGTATAGATCTCCAGCCCGTTGGTGCCTTCCTCTGCCTGAAAGCCTGCCAGTACTTTGGAAATACTGCCCTTTGTGGTTTGGTAGCCTATGGGTACGGAGATGCCGTAGCCGTCGTCCCATACAGAAATGGCCAAGGGGACAGACTGCACTCCGGCGGCATTGACGGTTTCCCAGAATACGCCCTCCGAGGTGGAGGCGTCACCGATGGTGCAGAAGCAGACTTCATTGCCTTTTTCGGAAAAGACGGTGGAGGAGGAGAGTTGCGGATGGCGGCGGTATTTTTTGGAGGCCAGGGCCAGCCCGAGGGCGCGCGCCATCTGTCCGGCAGTGCTGGATATGTCGGCGCTGATGTTCAGGGATTCCTTATGGTTGGCCCATTCGCCCTCTTCATCGATGGTGGGGGTGGCGAAGTGAGCATTCATCTGCCGGCCTCCGGAGAGAGGGTCGTTTTCTGCGTCGGCATAGAGTTGGGCGAAAAAGTCTTCCACGGTGGCCAGCCCGAGGGCGAAGATAAAGGTCTGGTCGCGGTAGTAGCCACTGCGCCAGTCGCCTTTACGAAAGGCGCGGGCCATGGCTACCTGGGGGACTTCCTTTCCATCGCCGACAATGCCGAACTTGGCTTTACCGGTAAGTACTTCCTTTCGGGCCAAAATGCTGGCTTCCCGGCTGATGCAGCAGATTTCATAATCGCGCAGGACAGATTCCCGGGAGAGCTCGCTGTTCGTGTTGGCTGGCTCTTTAATGGGCATGTTGTCTAACATAAGCATTTCGGTTAATCTGGTTGAATTTGGCAGGGTTTTCGCTCTTTTGCGAAATAAAATTTCAAGGGGCTTCTTTGAGCACTTGCAAATATAAGAAAAATTCGGTAGAATATATTCTGTTTAGAATACAATTGTACCTGCTTCATGGTTCATCCTGAGCTGTTCATAGTGGCTGAGGTAAAGCCCGCCCGCTGTGCTTTTTGACGTTAAACTGGCCCGGGCATTTCACAGCTGCTTTGGGCATTAACAGATCATTAACCCCCAAAACTTTTATTTTGCCTTCGAGAACAGTATTTTTGCACCTCAAGACTTTAAAAACTAAAAAAAAATCTCGTGATGAAGAAAGTACTTTCAGCTTTGGCAATGCTGCTCCTGGTAGCTGCCGTAGGATACAGCCAGAACGATGTCGCTGCTGCCGCCAAACAAAGCCAGGAGGGCCCGGTGATGGCCTTCGAAACGGAAACCGTGGATTACGGGGTTATAGAGCAGGGTTCTGACCCGTACCGCGTCTTCAAATTTACGAATACCGGCACCGAGCCTCTGATCATCACGCACGCTAAAGGTAGCTGTGGATGCACCGTGCCCACTTATCCCAAAGAACCCATCGGCCCGGGAGAAACCAGCGAGATCAAGGTGCGCTATGACACCAACCGCCTTGGCAAGTTCACCAAGCGGGTTACTCTGACCACCAATGCCGGCGATGAGAAAAAACTGCTTACCATTCAGGGTGAAGTAGTTAAGAAACCGGAAGAACCTGCAGGCCTGCCCGCCAACTCCGGCAGCATGTTCGACAACAACTAAAAGCCACCGGTTCGCCGAACCAAAAGAAACGCAAAACACAAGCCTCTGAGGGCCCACTCAGGGGCTTTGTTTTTTTACAAATGCTCCCCCGAAAAAGTGCTCCCCTGAACAAAGCCGCCCTTTTGACATTTTATACTCCGGAAAGGATAAAAAAAACCCTTGCTCACTAGAAGCAAGGGTCTCTAACCCAAACAAATAAACACAAAAACTACTTTTTGAGATTCTTTACAAACATAGCAGGTTTTATAATAAAAGACAATAGTGGGCTTATTTTTATGTGACATGACATAAAAGGTGTTTTCTCACGAAATTTAGCTTTTACAGGGTTTTAAGGCGAAAAAAAGTGACATTAATTCTGGTTTTTTTCAACTTATTGAAGTCACAGATAGATACCGTTTATAAAACTCCTGCCCGTGTTTTAGAATTGCGAAATTTGTGACATAGTAAATATAAACAACCATGATCTTACTTCTCTCACCTTCCAAAACGCTGGATTTCTCGGATCCGGAGGCTGAGGAATATTCTCAGCCCAGAAAACTGGAAAAGAGCAGTGAACTAATAGGCCTACTGCGCAAGAAATCTCACAAGGGCCTCAGGGAACTAATGGACATCAGTGACGGCCTGGCCAGCCTGAATGCTGAGCGATACGCCGATTTTGAAACCCCCTTCAACCTGGATAATGCCAAGCAGGCCCTCTGGGCTTTCCAGGGAGACGTATATTCCGGCCTGCGGGCGGAGGAATTTTCAGAAGAAGAGGTTCACTTTGCCCAGTCACACCTGCGTATACTCTCCGGCCTGTATGCCTTGCTGCGCCCACTCGACCTGATGCAGCCCTACCGGCTGGAAATGGGCACCCAACTGAAAAACAAAAGAGGAAAGAACCTCTACGAGTTCTGGGGAGAAGATATTACGGAAATGGTCAATGAAGACCTGGCGCAAGCCAAGGGCAATGCCGTCATCAACCTGGCCTCTCAGGAGTATTTCAAAGCCATTGATACCAGCCGCCTGAAAGGGGAACTATACGATATTCACTTCAAAGAGAAGCGAGCCGACGGCTCCTACCGGGTGATCGCTGTTTACGCTAAAAAGGCACGGGGCGCCATGGCCCATTTCGCCGTGAAGAACCGCATTACGAACCCGGAAGGCCTCAAGGGATTCGACTGGGAAGGCTATGCGTTTAACGAAAGCCTGTCGTCGGAACAGGAATTTACCTTTACGCGCTGATGTGCTCAGTGTACGGTTTTCAGTAGACAGGCCTCAGTAGGCAGTTGTCATTAATAAGTACACTGCCTACTGCCCACCGCCTACTGCCCACCGCCTACTGCCCACCGCCTACTGCCTACTGCCCACCGCCTACTGCCCACTGCCCACTGCCCACTGCCCACTGCCCACTGCCCAC
>CAYVVK010000650.1:0-3932 GCA_964454855.1 uncultured Phaeodactylibacter sp.
CATTTACGTTCTGACAGGCCGTGGTGGGAATATTCTGATTGACAACTGTTACTATCCAGCGATGAAAGGCTTATTGAAATAATCGGAGCTGCTACTCAACTTAGTGTCCTTCGTGTTCTTCGTGGCTATAAAGCCGAAGGCGAGCCCAAAAAAAGCCCCCTGGCGCTTTCGAACCAGGGGGCGGCAATTCTCCCAACACTTAAATGTTTTCTGTATAAATTTGTGCTTATTTGTCTGAGTAAACGGGAAAATCTCCCGTGTGGGGGGCAGATGTGTTTACTGTTTAGCGGGCTGAGGCCCAATACAGACACAAAGGAATAAGGATTCCGGCAAAGGCACAATAGCACGACAATGTTAAAAGGATGTGTATTTTAACCATCGGAGCTTACATTTTACATGAAAATGTAATAAATTTAGCAAGACGTGAAACCGGAAGATGGCGTATGAAACGATTAGCGATTATAGAAGACGACCAGCAACTACTGAAACGCATGGCTTTTTTCCTGGACAAACAGGAAGGGATGAAGTGTTCCATAGGCAGTGGCTCCCTGGGTGAATTTTTTGAAAAGCTGCCCGACTATTCCACCATAGACCTCATCCTGCTGGATATAGAACTCTCCGACACCATCAACACCATCGATCACATTCAGAAGTTAAAAAGCCTCCTGCCGCAGGCCAGGGTGGTCATTATTACCGGCCACAACCATCCGGAATACATTTACAGCGCCCTCCAAAACGGCGCCGACAGTTTCTACCTCAAGGGCTCTGGCCTGGACAAACTGCTGGAGGCCATAGAAGCGACCCTGGAAGGGGGCAGCTACCTCGACCCGGAGGCGGCGGCCCATATTCGCAAGCTGATCCGGGGAGAGGCTCAGGCTGCTCCCCCCCTCACAGCTCCGGCAGGAGGGCGTAAAAACGCTCCTGGCCTGAATAGCCTTCCCCAAAGAGAGAAACAGGTGGCCGAAGGCCTGCTCCGTGGCAAGAGCTATCAGGAGATCGCAGAGGATATTCACCTGTCGATCAATACGGTAAGGCACTACGTGAAAGTTTTGTACAAGAAATTCGAGGTAAGTAATAAGATACAACTGAGCAACAAGTTGAAGAAGTGAAAAAGCAGGCCAGGTATCTGCCCACCCGATGCTGAAATTCGTCGAAAACCCAGTCACTATGACGAATCAAATGAAATCGATACTGCTCCTTATTTCCATTTTTTTAAACCTATGGCCCCTGTCGGCCCTTGCCGCTGCCCCAACCAACATGGACAGCCTGCTCCACGCTCTCGAACAAACTCCTGAGCCGGGAAGAGAGAGAGCCGAACTCCTGGCCGCCATCAGCCTTGCCTTTCGCGAACTTGCCCCCGAAGCCGCCATCCGCTACGGCCAGGAGCTCATCAGCCTGGCCGGCACGCTCAACGCTGCGGAACTGGTATGGCAGGGCCACATGGTTACCGGAGTGGCATACGCCAGCAAAGGAGACGATTTTGACGGGGCCCTGCGGCATTTCATCGACGCGCTGGACATGGCCAAACAATACGACACCAAAGAGTGGAAGCTGCGCCAGGTAAAATCCAGGATCAACATAGCCGGCGTTCACTGGGCCACCGACAATATCGAGCGGGCCCTGGAATACACCCGGGAAAACATACGGCAGCTGGAAAATATGGAAGAGCCGCTCACCCTGGCCGATGCCTACCGCAGCCTGGCTCTTATGCATCGTTCGGCACAGCAGTTTGACTCTACCTTTATCTACCTCAACCGGGCCATCGGCATATACCGGGAAATAGAAGCAGAAACGCCACTCTCCTTCTCCCGCATGACCCTCGCCCACACCTACGAGCAGAGCGGGAAACACGCCCTGGCCCTCCGCACGTTCCGGGAGGTGCTTCCAAAAGCCTATGAAAACAAGGATACCATCTTGCTGATGGACATCACGGTGGGGATGGCCCAGTCCTTCGCCAGCCTCTCGCGGGCGGACAGCGCCCTGCACTACGCCCGCATGGTGGTGCGGCTGGCGGAACAGAAAAAGCTACTCCCCTACCAAATAGATGGGTATGAAGCGCTGGCCAATGCCTTCGCCCTGGCCGGCCAGGCAGACAGCGCCCTGTACTACCAGCGGGGCCATTCCAGATTGCTGGAAAGAAAATACGACGAAGACCAGGCCACCGCCCTGCAGGAACTGGAGGTGGCCTATCAGGCCCGCGAAAAGGCCAGAGAGAACGAACTGCTGCGCAAGCAATACAATACCATCGATTATCAGAACGGCCTGCTTATCGTCAGTACCATTCTACTCCTGATCCTCCTCCTGACGGCCGCCGCCTTTTACTACCGCCTGATCCAGCGCAAAAAAGAACTGGAAAAGCTGAACCAGGAGGTGGTCAGCATCAATGGAAAGCTGAAGGCCATCATGAATGAAAAACAACACATGGCCCTGCTTATTGCCCATGACATCCGCAACCCGCTTTCCCTCATCCAGTTCGATGCCCATGCCCTGGCCAACAGCGCCGTCATCACAGAAGAGGAACGGCATCAGATGCTGGCGGAGATCGAGCAGGCCACCAAAGAAATCGACAAGGCCACCCTGCGCATCATGGAGATCGAGAACCGCTTCGAAGAGCAGCTGAGCATCCAAAATATCACCTTCGACCTGCTTCCCGCCCTGAAGGACTCCATCCGGAACTTCACCCCTCTTGCCCGGCGAAAGTCCATACAGTTGCTGCTCCATAGCCCGCAAAACGAGGCTTTCATTCAGGCCGACCCTAAATTGGCCCGGCACATCATTGACAACCTCCTGTCTAATGCGGTCAAATACTCCCCGCAGCACAGCAAGATAGAGGTAAGCCTGGCCAAGGAAAAGAAATTTATAAGGGTGGCCGTAAAAGATGAAGGCCAGGGCCTGCCCGCCGAAGAACAGCGGCTGGTTTTTGAGCGCGGCCAGCGCCTCAGCCCACAACCTACCGCCGGAGAGGCCAGCCGGGGAGAAGGCCTCTACCTCACGCGGCGCTATGCTGAGGCCATGGGCGGGAAGGTGGCCGTTTCAAGTGAGCCTGGTGAGGGGTCCGTTTTTACGGTGGCTTTTCCGAAAGCTGGGTGAGATGCCAGATGCCAGATTTCAGGCGTCAGATGGCCCCAGCCCCAGCCACCGTCGGCTAAAGCCTTACGCTTGCGCCGAAGCTTCAGCCTAGTGCTTTGGGAGTTAATTAATTGACAGGTAGTTGGTGTTATAATAGATTGATAACCCGTTGATTATTTCGACTGCCGACTGTCAACTATTTACTGCCGACTGCACTAGGAGCATGGCGGCGAGCCGAGGGGCGCAACGCCGGTAGCCAAAACAAAAAAGCCGGGGCAGCACAAGGCGCCCCGGCATTCCATTGGGATTATTTGTCAGTAGTAGCTAAAAAGTGTCAAACGGTGGGGGCCATCTGCCAATGGCCCCGCATGGTATCTGTTGTTCGCGGGCGGATAAGCCCGTGTAACTTTTGTGTTTTTCGCGGACCAGGAAGTCCGCGCTCCGATTAGTTTTTCGCGGACCAGGAAGTCCGCGCTCCGATTAGTTCATTAAGATCATTTTCTTCGTGGCGGTGTAGCCTTCGGATTGCAGCGTGTAGTACAGGATGCCGGAAGGCAGGCCTCTTTTACCCAGCTGTACCGAGTTGTACCCGCGTACGCCATTCAGCTCCACCCTTCGCAGCTCGCGGCCGGTAGCATCTCCGATGATGAGGCGCACGGGCGCATCTTTCGGAAGTTTGAAGCCGATCAGCGTTTCTTCGCGGAAGGGGTTCGGCTGGTTCTGGTAGAGCTCGAAGCCATCCATCACAGCGCCGGCGGGTTTGTCAAACTCGAGCTTTACCTCCAGGTAGCTGCCGTCCCTGCCGTAGGCCTCCGCTTTGGTGAGGCCGGAGTTGACGCTCAGCAGCTCGCTCAGCAGGGCAT
>CAYVVK010000651.1:0-3932 GCA_964454855.1 uncultured Phaeodactylibacter sp.
GAAAGCGGGCGATGTCCGGTTCGCACTGGGTATGGAGGATGAGGCTGTCGCCCACCGGCAGCATCAGGGCGGCCTGTCCGCGGGCGTCGGTTTCGGCCGCATACACCTTGCCGGCCTTTTTCAGTTGCAAATAGAGTTTTTCTCCTTCGTGGGGCTGATCCTCAAAATCAGTTACCGTGAGCAGCACCAGCATACGGGAGCGGGTGGGCATCTGGCTGGGCGCCACTTTCTGGAAGACGGTGTCGCCCTGAATGATCTCCGTGTACTCCTTCGGCGTATAGCCCACCGTCAGCCGACTGCGCACCTTGCCGGCATCGAGCGTGCGGAAGCTTTCGAATCGGGCTTCGTCGGCCGTGCTGATGAAGAATTCCTGCCCCTTGGGCAGCAGGAACATCGTGGTCCCATCCCGGCCCGTTTGCCCGTACCATACAGTGGGTTTTCCTTCCTGCCCGACCCACAGATCAAGTGCCTTCACGGCCCGGTTATTCAGGCCCACCACTTTGAGGGTTAGGAGGACTTCGGTATCGGTGGGCTGCCTGCCGTCGGCAGGGCGGAAGTTTTGGTGGATGGTGTCGTTGGTTTGGGAAAGGCCGGAAAGGGAAAAGAACAGGAAGGCCAGGGCCAGGAGTTGATCTTGGATCGTCATGGGTGCTTGTTTTGGTGTGTATTGGGGATAACGCTGGGGTTGGGGTGCTTGGTGTGTTTCGCCAGGGGGCAATTTTTTCCGTGCACCTGAGCTTGGGGCGAGGGCGAGCTATTGGCGTCTGGCTTTTGGCGATTTTTTATCTCCGGGGGCAGAGAGAGACCTGGAGGATGCCGCCATGCGGCTTGTTGTCGCCCGGCGGCTGGTGGAATAGGCCTTCCGATAAAGGCAGTCGAAGCCAAGAAGGCGAGCCCCCTGATTCTTGATAAAATTTTTGCACCTTTGTGTATATGGAATCGTGAAGCTGCCAGTTTAATTCTAATACTGAAAATGGATAACCTGATCTACCTCGACAATAATGCCACTACTCCAGTGGATGAAAGAGTACTCGAAGCCATGCTCCCTTATTTCAGTCAGTTTTATGGAAATGCTGCGAGTAATCATAAGTTTGGACTAGAGGTAAAGGGAGCAGTGAAAAAGGCAAGAGAGCAAATCTCAAGCCTGATAGGTTGTGATCGGAATGAGATCATTTTTACCTCTGGAGCAACGGAAGCCATAAATTTAGGTATAAAAGGAGTAGCGGAATCCTACAGAGATAAAGGAAAGCATATCATCACCGTAGCTACCGAGCACTATGCCGTTTTGGATACCTGTAAATATCTGGAAAAGAACGGATTTGAAGTGACTTATCTGCCTGTGCTTCCGGATGGGCTGCTTGATTTTCAGGAGGTTGAAAAGGCATTTCGCCCGGATACTATTTTGGTTTGCGTTATGTACGTGAATAATGAAACAGGAGTCATTCAGCCGATCGAAGAAATTGCCAACCTTGCCCATGAGCACGGTGCTCTTTTTATGACCGATGCTACACAGGCAATCGGTAAAATACCCATCAATGTCCGGAAAATGAATATCGACCTTTTAGCCTTTTCGGGCCATAAATTCTATGGGCCAAAAGGGATAGGTGCTCTTTATGTCCAACGCAGCGGAAGGCCAAGAGTCAACCTTTTACCTCTCATCCACGGAGGGGGGCATGAAAAGGGTATGCGGAGCGGAACCCTCAATGTACCGGGAATTGTCGGATTGGGAAAAGCTTGTGAGATTGCCGAATCAGAAATGGAAGATAATGAAAAGCATATCCGGGAAATAAGAGACTATCTCGAAACCGAGCTGCTGAAAATGGAGGGTATTCGCGTTAATGGCAACCGGGAAAAGCGGCTTTATAATGTTTCCAATATACTATTTGAAGGGGTGGATGCCGATGCCATTATTATGGGGATGGAAAATGTTATGGTTTCTACTGGTTCTGCCTGTACATCGCATAGGGTAGAGCCTTCACATGTACTGCTGGCTATGGGGTTGAGCGAGGAGGAGGCGTTTTCGAGTTTGAGATTGTCATTTAGTATCAAGAACCGAAAAAATGAATTAAAGATTTTATTTGGATTATTCAAAGAAATAATTTCTAATCTTCGTTCTGTTAGCCACGTGAACTAATAGATTCATGACCAATCCATCTACTAACTAATTCTTTATCAATTTTATCAATTTTCTGATCAAGAGCAAACCTTATTACTTTGTCAAATTTCCGGTTAATTTCTCTAGGAATAAGGTCAATCTCAGGAATAGTGTCTAAAATACATTTAATGCTTTCTTCATTGAAAGGCATATAATCTCCCTTTTTGATCTGTGCAAAGGCTATTGCTTCTTTACAATATTGTTCAGCTTCGGAGATTGACATATTTTGGAACCTAATTGTTTTATTAACCCTTGACCAAAGGGCATCTCCCATTAGTAGCCTGACCGTATCTTCTTCATTTTCAGCTAGCGTGAAATTGAAAAAAACCAACAGTCTTTCATTCACCCTGTCAATTAAGTCTCGAAACATTTGTGATACAACTTTGAATTGTTGGCTACTATAATAAACCATATTCTCCATTTCATCCACCCATAAAACTAATCGTTTTTGATCCTTGCAAGAAGTTATGGCAATAATTACCCCAGCTAAAAACATTGTATAATCTTCATCATTTTTCAATGACCTTGCTATGTTCAGTTTTTTTAATTCAGATGCTGAGAAACCATCAAAAATGAACCTTTTAAATAAATGCTTTGGGGTAGTTTCTTTCCCAAAAAAAATGATTGCTTCCGTGAAGGTTTCACTTTTGATCTTTCCATAAATTTTTTCAAATATTTTTTTCTCTCCTTCTTCTTTAATTACTCTTTCCAACTCTTCTTTTGCCCGCCGAATCGTAAGTGAGTCAAAAATATTCTGAATAAGAAAGATATTTGCATTTCTTCCTTCGTGTGGCATTCTCACGTATACTGAAGGCAATATTTTGTCTTTCTCTATTTCTTCTGGTAAGCGTTTCTCAAAAAAATAGGCAGCATGTGTTTTCCCACCACCAACCGGTCCCCAGTTTAAAACAACTTTTCTATGTGAAAATTGAATCCCTTCTTGGTATGCCGAAATAATCTCTTCCTTTTGTTCTTCCATTCCTGCCCAGAAAAGTTCCTGTTCAGGAGATGGCGTCAAAGCTTCAAAGGGATTGAACCTTAAATTAATACTAGCAAAATCCATTATGCATTGATTTTTTTTACTATTTGGAGTCTCCTTATATATGAAGCCTCTTGCTTTTGTGCCTTTTTATTAAGGGATTGCATTTTTCGATCCCGTTCTAATCTATCAATAATTCCATTTTTGTAATCTTCTTGTATCTTTTCCCTGCCTGGCTGAAAAAGAATATAGTTTAGGTCTTTGATAGAGTCTTTGGCAATTTCTAATGTGTACCCCTTTTTAACTCCAAATAAATATAAGAATAGAATAACATCAAAGGAAGTCCAAATCGGAAAATAAGGAAATGCTTCAAAAACTGAACAAAGTGAAGATTCTCCAGAAATTGCTTTACGGTCATCAGTCAGATAAATAATCCCATTTGAGTTGGTATTGATTACCATGTCTATACCGACTGCCAAGTTAGCTTTTTCACCTCTATCTTTTAAGGGCGGCTCGGCCAGTATTGTATTATTAAAAAGTTTATTGTCATATGTAGCTAACTTGAAATTTCTCTTTTTAAATTTGTAATTTCTTTTGCTTCTCTCAAGTGCACCTTCGCCACCAGAAAATTTTTTTGAGATTTCACTATTCACAACATTGCTATGCTTAAGTGTTATAAATTGTGACAAAAAAGAAAACAGGGTATGTTCTGTGCCACCAATATTAAATTTAGATTGATGAAGATATAGTCTGACAACCCAAGATTTGTGAAAAGTCGGGGAGCCTTATTTTTGTGGT
>CAYVVK010000652.1:0-3932 GCA_964454855.1 uncultured Phaeodactylibacter sp.
GAGAACCAGCCCGATGAATCCAGCCTGCAATACGAAATCATCACCCGCTTTGAGAATGCTCCGGATTATCTGGCCACCCGGGAACGCTGGGACAATTACAACCACAGCCTGTTCGTACTACTGAAGGAAGGGGCAGGCCCTGCTGCGGCGGAGCGACAGATGGAGAGCCTTATTGAGAAATACTTTTCCGATGTAGTTGAGCAGATCAGAAATGACGGTGGCCGGGCGCCGGACGGCGGGGAAGTGTACCGCCTGAAGCTACAGCCGCTGTACGATATTCGGTTTGACCGAACGGTCGGGCAGGATGGGGTCAGCAAGGCCTTTCCCATTGGTTTGCTGATCGGCGCTTTTTTCATTCTGGGCATCGCCTGCATCAATTTTGTAAACCTCACGCTTGGCAGTTCGCTCACGCGGGCGCGGGAGGTAGGCGTGCGCAAGGTGCTGGGCGCCAACCGGCGGCAGATCATCGTACAATTCTGGGGCGAGGCGTTGCTGGTCACGGGCATTGCCCTGCTGATCGGCCTGGCGCTGGCCCAGCTGTTGTTGCCCGAATTCAACCTGATGTTCCGCGCCAATATCAAGCTGGCCCACCCCCGGCTTATCCTTGCCCTTGGCCTGCTTCTGATAACCATCGGCCTGTTCGGCGGAGGGTACCCGGCCCTGGCTCTGTCGCGCTTCCAGGCTGCTTCCGTCCTCAAAGGCGATACGCAGATACAGCGCCCGGGCCGCCTGCGCAACCTGCTGGTTTTGGCGCAGTTTGCCATTTCCACATTGCTGATCAGCTGCACCATCATCGTCGGCCAGCAGCTGGATTTTTTGCGCAACAAAGCCCTGGGGTATAACGAAGAGGAGGTTTTGAGTATTCCCCTCAGCCCGGGCATGAATGGCCAGCAGGTGCTGGATCGCCTGCGTAATGAGTTGGCGCCTCATCCGAAGATCCGAAGCATAGCCGGCGCCTATAACAACTTCGGGCGCGGGCTGGATGGGTCTACCTACACCTCAGTGATCGGATTTCTACAGGATGAAAAGGAAATGTATACCCACCTGCAGGTGGCCGGATACGGCTTTCTGGAAACGCTGGAGATCCCATTGGTGGAAGGGCGCAATTTCTCGAAAGAATTTTCTACGGATACGACAGAGGCTATACTGGTCAACGAAAGGTTCACCCGGCAACTTGGAGAAGGGCCGTATGTGGGAAAAGTCCTGCAGATGGACCCGCCCCGCCGGATCGTCGGCGTCATGAAGGACTTCCACTTCCAGTCGCTGGAGAACCCGATCGAACCTTTGTCGGTCATCCTGGCGAAATCCAGCAAGGATTTTCCGATCAACTATATATTCGTGCGCATCAGCCCGGAGTCGGTTACGGAGACCATGGCCCTGCTGGAATCTACCTGGAAAGAGGTTGCCCCGAAAGCCACCTTTCAGGCTTCTTTTCTAAATGAAAACACCAACCGCCTCTATATGGTGGAGAAGATCATGGGGCAGCTGTTCATGGCGGCGGCCGTACTGGCCATTATTCTGTCGTGTATGGGCTTGTTCGGCATAGCGGTGCTGTCTATTGCGCAGCGCACCAAAGAGATCGGCATCCGCAAGGTGCTGGGGGCTTCTATGTCGAGTATTATCGCTCTGCTCTCCCGCGATTTCATGCGCATGGTGGGCATCGCCATCGTGCTGGCTACCCCTCTGGCCTGGCTGGCCATGCAAAAATGGCTGGACAACTACGCCTACCGCATCGACATCAGCTGGTGGGCTTTCCTGCTGGCAGGCCTGCTGGCTGTCGGCATCGCCTTTTTGACCTTGAGCCTGCAGTCGGTACGGGCGGCCAGGGCCAATCCGGTGGAGGCGCTGCGTAGTGAATAGCAGTCGAGGAGTCAGGGTGTCGAAACGTCGAGACATCCGGAGTACAAACTGAAAACCATCGGCTCATCTTTGTGGGTTGAGGGGGCAGACCGAGGCACCATAAAACCGCAACACCGTTATACCACAACACGGCAAAATCATGCTAAAAAACTACTTCAAGATCGCTTACCGGCAGTTCCTTAGGTACCGGGGGTATGCTTTCATCAACCTGCTGGGGCTGAGCCTGGGCCTGGCGGCAACCGTAATTATCGGCCTGTACCTTTCTTTTGAGTGGTCGTACGACAAGTACCACGGGAAGGCGGAGCGGGTAATGAGGGTGGTGTCGGAAGCGCGCTTTGGAGACAAGGCCTTCCACATGGCTTCCTCCTCGGGCCTGTTGCGGGAGGAGGTGCTGGCCAATTTTCCGGAAGTGGAAGCTGCCGCCCGGCTCAATGTCTTTTCAGCAGTAGAAGAGGTAGTGGCCAACGGGCAAACCTTCTGGGGTGGAAAATACGCCATGGCCGATGAGGATGTGCTGGAAATTTTCACCCTCGACTGGCTGTCCGGCAGGCGGCAGGGGTCACTCTCGGCTCCGTATCAGGTGGTGCTCACCCTTGCGCTGGCCGAGAAATACTTTGGCAGTGGAGAAGCCGTTGGGAAGTCCATTGCCTTCGAATATCAGGACACTATGCGGCAGCTGGAAGTAACCGGTGTCATCGCTTCTTTGCCGAAAAATTCCCATCTCGATTTCGAAGCGCTGGTGTCTTATCCTACCTACGAGCTTCTGTCTGATAATACACCCAACTGGACCAGCCTGAATAAAGACCTGTACCTTTTGCTGAAGGAAGAGGGCCTGGCGCAGCCGTTGGAGGAGAAGATCAATACCCATCTGGGGGCCATCGTAGGGGACGATATTTTCTACACGCATTACCTTCAACCCCTCTGGGATATTCACCTGAACACGCTGGGGCTGGGCGTACAGGCCAATGGCGACCTGCGCAAGTTATACATTTTCGGCTCCATAGCCCTGCTGGTGTTGCTGATCGCCTGCATCAATTTTATGAATCTGGCTACGGCCCGCTCAGCTATCCGGATGAAGGAGATAGGCGTGCGAAAAGTAATGGGCGCTAGCCGAAGCCAGCTCTTCCGGCAGTTTATAAGCGAGGCCCTGCTGTACAGTTTGGCCGGGATGCTCCTGGCCCTGGCCATGGTGAAGGTGGCGCTTCCCGTATTCAATGGGCTGTTGGATACAGAACTGGAATTTCACTGGTGGGCAAAGCCCTCCTATTGGCTGTCGCTGCTGGGCACTGTCCTATTGGTGGGGCTGGCCGCCGGCAGCTATCCGGCACTGTATTTATCGAAATTCCGGCCGGTGCAGCTACAGAGCAAGCTGAGTTCGGAAAGCAGGGGAGGTGTTGGCTTTCGGAAAGTGCTGGTCGTCGGCCAGTTTATGATATCTACCGTGCTTATCGCCGGCACTCTGGTCATTTATCAGCAGATGCGTTATGTGCAGAACCACGACCTGGGTTTCGACGAGGGGCAGGTGCTGTATCTCCACCTCGATGACGACAAGGCTGCAGCCAATTACCAGCTGTTCAGAGAACAGTTTGCGGCCCTGCCTGAGGTAGCTGCCGCTTCCATTACCAGCAGCCCGATCGGGGATGATGCCGGAACACATGGGATCCTAACCGAGGACAATAAGGAAGGCTACGGTATCATGACGAATGTTATGGTTGTTGACGATCACTATCAAAGCACAATGGGCCTGGAGCTGGCCGAAGGCCGTTGGTTTTCCGCGGCTCATCTTACCGATGTGGAGCAGGGATTTGTGATCAACGAATCAGCAGCGAAATTCTTTGGCTGGGAGGAGCCGGTGGGGCAGTACCTCAACCGAAACGGGCAGGACGGCCGCGTGCTGGGAGTGGTAAAGGATTTTCATTACCATCCCTTACATCAGCCCATTGCTCCTCTGGTGATCTACCATACCGAAATGGAAAAAGCTTATCAATGGGCGCATAGCCTGCTGGCGCTGAAGCTGAAGCCGGGCAAGCTGGCCGAAGCCATTCCCGCCCTGGAGCAACGCTGGCAGCAGC
>CAYVVK010000653.1:0-3926 GCA_964454855.1 uncultured Phaeodactylibacter sp.
GTAATTGCGCATAAAGTAGTGAGCGAGCCATCTAAAATGCGGCTGAGGCGGACTCCCGCCGGCAGGGTGGAGTCCTTAATGAAGTGTTCCACGCCGGCGCCGAGAGAAGAGATCAGCTGCAGGCGGGTGAACGGCTGAAAAACTCCGGGCGGCTGCTTCCTGGCCACGGCCATCTCCACCCGCTCCGGAGAGGGAATATCGGGATATATCCAGACGGGGACAGCCCCTTGCAACTCGGCTGCTATGCTTCGCTGAAGGGGCTGTACGTCTCGGTCGGTAACGATAAGCGCGATCGGCATTTTCTCTTAAATCTTGATGTAGGCCATTTATCGAATTAGCCGACTGCTTCAACTGTTCATCCTGTGGAATTCGTGAAGCGAGCATTCCATGGGGCACATACTGCCTACTGCAAACTGCCCACTGCCTACGGCAGTGCCTGCTTGCTTTCCCGCGCCATCTCGATCATGGCAGTCAGTTCATTGACGATCTCATCTACGTTGCTGTTGCCGCCTACGCTCTTAAAGCGGATCTTGCCATCCGGGCCGATGACGAATTTGGTGGGAATGCCTTCCACGCCATAGTCGGCCACCACCTTATCTTCATCATCCATGAGCACATTGAAGGTGTAATCGTTCTGCTTTATGAAGGCAGCGGCGTTCTTTTTCTTAGCCTCGGCATCGCCTCTTTCCCAGGTGTCGATGAAGAGGAAGACGACATCCTCATCGTCCTGGTATTTGTCCTGGGCAGCCTGCATGCCGGGGAAGGAGATCTTACAGGGGCCGCACCAGGTGGCCCAGAAGTCAAGGACGATGGTCTTGCCTTTCAGGCTGCTCAGGCTGACCGTTTCTCCATCCAGGTTTGTCAGGCTGAAGGCAGGAGCCTCTTTCTCGATCATCTTTTCGCGCATTTCTTCGCGCGCCTTTTCCATTGCTTCTTTCTCCAGCAGGGAGCGGTAAAGATCATAGGATTTCTCCAGGGTATAATGCTCCATATACAGGCGCTTGTGCTGCTCCTTCATCTTTTCGGAAGCGGTACCCTGGCTGATCAGCCGGGAAAGGGCGGATACGGTAGCCTCCGGGCCCTTCACTTTCTCCATATAAATGGCGTAGCGCTCATTCATTTCTCCGTCCTGAAAACCATTCTGCTCGCAAGCTTTCGACTGGTATTCAAAGGCTTTTTCCGCTTTGCCGGCACGATACAGGGCCAGCGCGTAGGTGTCGGCATACATACCGTACTGGCGCTCTACTACTTTTTTCCATTGCCGTTTGGACAGGCTCGGGTCCTCGCTATCCATGTAGTCTATGTACTCCATACTGCCTTCCATGATCTGAATGGCCTGCTCGGCCAGTTCCAGGGCCTTCTCATTATTTTCCGCTTCTCCTTCCAGGCCTTCGCCCGCCAGGCGCCAGGCGGCACTGTTCAGGGCGCCAGCTTTCTGCACGGGGGATTCGATCATGCCCAGGTATTTTTGAAAGGCTTCCCAGTCGTTTTCCTTGCCGGCGGAAAAGGCCAGGGAGGAAAGCAGCCGCCCCTGTTCCTCTTCAAAACCTTCTTCCTCCTGGAAAAGCTGCTTGTATTCCTGGTAAACTTCTTCTTTCTCGGCGAGGCTCTGGGCAGAATAGAACTTTTGCCGCAACTCCTGCCGCTTGAGAGCATCCGGGTATTGTTCCTTCAGCTTTTCCCGGAGCGCTTTGGCCGACTCGGCATCTTTCAGCGCATTGTAAAGATCTATGGCGTGCTTTACTTCTTCTTCAGTGGCGCCTTTCCTGGCACCGATCGCCTCTGCCTTGGCCCGGGCTTCCGCCATAGCGGCCTCATCTTCATTTCGGCTGGCGAAGAGCGCGTAGTAATAATAACTTTGATCGTCTTCTATGGCCTTTGGATAGAGCGTGAATTCTTTCTTCAGCTTCTTGTAGGCCCTTTCATAGTCTCGTTTGACTCCGAGAGTATAGGTGTAAAAGGCATAGGCTCTGCCCAGTGCGGCGTAAGCTCCAGGTACCGGCTTTTCCTTATTTTCCTTGTACAGGACGAGCTTGTAGCCCTTTTCCTCATTATTATCCACGAGCTTCCCACTGGCATTTTCCATTTTTACGAATACGGCCCTGGTCTCTTCATTAGTAGGGAAAACGCCCCGGTACTTTCCGTCCTTGCCGTAAAGGGGCACATCTACCGATTCCAGGCCTTCGGCATCGATGAGCGTCGCCACGGCATAGATCTCTGTAGCCTCCTCCATCGGAGAACCGTCGAGCTGGTAGAAAAAACTCACTTCCTCGCCGGGAGAAGGCTTTTCGGTTTCAAAAGTAAGATACTGGGCATGGCTGGTGCAAAGAGCCGCCACAGTCAACAGTAAGGTGAAAAAATGTCTCATCATCAGAGCTATTTTTGGTGATTAGAAATGGGTTTTTCCGTAGTGTTCATCTGTCGGCACAGAAACGGCGATTGCCATTTCAAAGGTAGGGGTTAGAAGCTACTAATATAGTACTAAAAAGGTTAATATCCGGAAAACGGTTGAAAACGGCTTTTTTTTACCCTGGAAATGCTGATTTTGCCCAGTCTGGCAATGGAGCTTCCAGTTCTACTCTTTGCCTACTGTCGACGTCAAAGAATTCCAGCTTCCAGGCGTGCAGCATAATGCTATCGGGCTGATATTCTTCCTTTGCACCATAGTGCAGGTCGCCTACTACTGGACAGCCGATGGCTGCCAGCTGGGCGCGGATCTGATGATACTTGCCGGTGACGGGTTTCACCTCGAGCAGGGCGCGCCCTTTTTCATCGGTGTGCAGGGTACGGTAGGAAAGTACGCACTCGCTGGCCTTTTCGGTGTTCTTGCCCACTACCTTAGCCCGCTTGGCATGGAGATCCTTGGCCAGCCAGTGGGAGAGGGTTTCTTCCGTGAAGGACGGCGCCTTTTCTACCATGGCGAGGTAAGTTTTACCCACCTCTTTGATGCGAAACTGTTCGTTGAGTTCTTTGAGTACGCTTTTCTTCTTGGCCAGGAGCACCAGGCCCGTGGTCACCCGGTCGAGCCGGTGGACGATGCCCACATAAGGTACGCGCTTCTCCTTTTTCAGGTGGGCGTATACGAGAGATTCGGCAGAGGGGCCGAAAGGGTTGCGCTCTACTTGTATGCTGGCCGGCTTGCTGATGGCGATCCAGCCGGGGCTTTCTTTTATGATGTATAACTCCAAGATATTCTTTTGTCAGGCAGCAGCCTGTGTTAATGCGCAAAATCCGCCTCGTAGTTCCCTTTTATCCGCTCCAAAGGCGGATTAAAATACCCGTACTTCAGATGCGGAAACTCCTCCTTCAGGCGCCGCATCAGCTCTTTTACGCCCATGGCCTCTTCGGTTTCTTCCACGCCTACCTTCTGGAGGTACCAGTCGGGGTCGATGTTGAAGTTGCGCCATTGGATCATCTTCAGGCCGGTGCTGCGGATGAGTTCGCGCAGCGCCTCGTATTCCCCGGGGCTGTCGGTCACGCCGGGGAAGACGAAGTAGTTGATGCTCGTCCACCCGCCGTGGCGGTTAACCACACGGATGCTCTCCAGAATGTCTTCAAACTGGTAATTATTGGGCAGGTAGTACAGCTCGTACAGCCACTTCTGAGCGGAGTTGGTGCTCACCCGAATGCTGTTGAGGCCGGCCTGGCAGAGGGCCTCCACCGCATCGGGCATACTACCGTTCGTGTTGATGTTGATGCTGCCCTTGTCGGTAAAGCGGCGGATCTGCTGAATGGCCTCCCGGATGGTTTGCCACATGAGCAGGGGCTCGCCCTCGCAGCCCTGCCCAAAACTGATGATGGGGTATTCGGCTGTCTCGAGATGGGCCACCGTATATTCCACGATCTCTCCCGCGCTGGGCTTGAAGTTGAGGCGGTCGTGACTGGAGACGATCTGCTCTTCTTCCGGCTGAAAGCTGATGCAGCCC
>CAYVVK010000654.1:0-3904 GCA_964454855.1 uncultured Phaeodactylibacter sp.
GCGGTTCTCATAGGTTTTAATGAACTTGTCAAGCAGTTCGTTGGAAGCTTCATACCGTCCCTTTTCCGACAAGCTTTCCGCCTGGCGGAATAGTTCTTCAGGCTGGGCAAAAAGGGAAAGGCAAACGCTGGATAACAGAATAAGAAGGACAGGTTTCATGCGATTGTATTGGTAATGTGATCCGGCAGCTCACGAAGGTACAATTTCCGAAGCACAGGGGCAAGATGCAACACGCGGCCCTGAAATTTGTTTTGTAGTATAACGAAACGTAAAACATCAAACTATGCGGACACAGCATTTTCTGCTCATCCTTTCTATTGCATTTATGGCCTTTGGCTGTAATAATGCCTCCAGCGAAACCACCGACGGCGATGCGAATGCCGGAGATCAACCCACCCCAAGCTCCCAATGGGAAGACCCTGAAATAGAACTCCCCGATGGCTTCACCGCCATCGTCGTGGCCGACAGCATCGGCAGGGGCCGGCATATCGCCGTGCGGGACAACGGCGACATCTACGTGCAACTCCAGCGGGAAAACAATGGCAAGGGCGTAGCCGCCCTGCGCGATGAAGATGGCGACGGCCATGCCGACCGCATCGAGTACTTCGGCAGCCATACCGGTACGGGCATGGCCATCTACAACGGCTATCTCTATTGCTCTTCCGACCGGGAGGTCTATCGCTATCCACTGCCCGAAGGAGATCAGCTGGTACCCGACGAAGCCGCCCGTGAACTGGTCGTAGGCGGCTTTCCCAGCCAGAGTTCCCACGAGGCAAAGGCCATCACCTTCGACGAGTCCGGCCATTTGTACGTCAATGTGGGCGGCCCATCCAACGCCTGCATGAAGGAAGCCCGCACCAAGGGCTCCACGGGCATGGACCCCTGCCCGCAGCTGGAATGGCAGGCGGGCATCTGGCAGTTCGACGCCAACAGGCTGGCCCAAACCCAAAAAAATGACGGCAAAAAGTTCGCCACCGGCCTGCGCAATTGCGTGGCGCTGCAGTGGAATCCTGTTGCCGATAACTTATACGCCGTTCAACACGGCCGGGATCAGCTCAATTATCTCTATCCGGAGATGTACGATGAGGAAAAAAGTGCCAAGCTACCCGCCGAAGAGTTCGTCCTCCTCAACGAAGGAGACGATTTCGGCTGGCCCTACTGCTACTACGACCAGCTGCAGGACAAAAAAGTGCTGGCCCCGGAATACGGAGGCGACACCAAAACCCAGGGCCGCTGCGCCGATAAAGCCCAGCCCATCCTGGCCTTCCCCGGCCATATGGCGCCCAATGACCTGCGCTTTTACACCGCCACCAGCTACCCGGAAAAGTACCACAATGGCGCCTTCATTGCCTTCCACGGCTCCTGGAACCGCAGCCCCCTGCCGCAGAAAGGCTATTTCGTGGCCTTCGTCCCCATGCTGGACGGTATGCCCGGCGGCGACTGGGAGATCTTTGCCGATAATTTCGACGGCCTGGAAGTGGTGGAGAGCCCGCGCGATGCCGAGCACCGGCCTACAGGCCTGGGGATTGGGCCGGATGGGGCGATTTACATTGTGGATTCCGTGGTGGGGAAGATTTGGAAGATAGTATATAACGGTTAAACAAGGCCTTGGGGTTACCAGCGGAATGATCCGGTAAATCTCATTACGCCTGTATCGCCAGATAAGCCCCTGCCGCCAGCGCCGCCCCCAGCAGCGGCCCGAGTATGGGCACCCAGCTGTACGCCCAGTCGCTCGGCCCTTTGCCGCGAATAGGCAGCACCCAGTGAGAAAGCCGGGGGCCGAGGTCGCGGGCGGGGTTGATGGCGTAACCGGTGGTGCCGCCCAGAGACAGGCCGATGACCCACACCAGCAGGGCCACCGGCAGGGCGCCCAGCGAGCCCAGGCCCACCAGGGTGCTCCTTTCATCTACCAGGGTGGCAGGCGTAAAGTAAAGGATGACGAATATCAGGACGAAAGTGCCCACTACTTCGCAAAACAGGTTTATGGGATAATTCCGGATCGCGGGTATGGTGGCGAATACCCCAAGTTTGGAAGCCTGGCCGGGCGTCAGGTCGAAATGGTCTTTGTACATCAGCCAGACGATCGCCGCAGCGGCCGATGCGCCCAGGAGCTGCATCAGACAGTATGGCAGGACCATGGCCCAGTCGAACTGGCCGGCCAGGGCCAGGGCTACGCTTACCGCGGGGTTGATGTGTGCGCCGCTGTAGGGGCCGGCTACGACAACGCCAATAAAAACACCCAGCGCCCAGGCCGTGGTGATGACTATCCAGCCGCCGCCGTTTCCTTTGGTGCCTTCCAAAACGACATTGGCCACCACGCCATTACCCATCATAACAAGCAGGGCAGTGCCGATAAACTCTGCGAGTAGAGGATCCATGTTTTTCTGTTGGTTTTAAGATCGCTTGCCGCCGATCAGGTAATTCTGTGCCAGCTGCCGGAAAGCTTCGGTTTCCAATTGCCGCCATTCTGCGCCCTCGCCCAGCGCCTCCCCCATGATCTCTGCCACAGCGGGCGCCATCTCTATAGCGGCCTTTGCATCCAGAAAAAGGATGCGCAGCCTTCTGGCCAGCACGTCTTCCACCTTCATCGCCATTTCTTCCTGAACCATCCAGAGCACCTCTGCCCTGGTATAGGGATAGTTGGGATGAAGGGGTTCTCCCAGGCCAGGCTGTTCGGCAATGAGTTTTCTGATATCTTCGGCATCACTTCCATAGATGCCCAGATGCCCCTCCCTGCCATTGCTTTCCTCATAACCGTGCAACCTTATCGTTGCCGAGGTGCTCTTACCGGCTTCCAGGCCCTTGAGCTTCACCAGAGTATCGACAGTATCCTGCCCCATCCTGCGGTAGGTCGTCCATTTTCCGCCGATCAGGGAAACCAGTTCGCTATTGGAAACCACGATCTTATGGCTGCGGGAAACCTCCTTGGTTTTTGCCCCTTCCGCTTTGGGCGCCGCCAGGGGGCGCAGGCCGGCGAAAACCGATAGCACATCACTGCGGGTAGGTGGTTTGTTGAGGTAGGCCTCGCAGGTTTCCAAGATGAAATCGATCTCCTTCTCCAGAGCCTCGGGTTCCAGTTCCGGCTCCTTGCGGAGAGTATCGGTAGTGCCCAGTATCAGCTTGTTGTGCCAGGGGATGCCGAAAAGCACCCGGCCATCAGAAGTTTCGGGGATCATCAACGCATCCTTGCCACCGAGGAAGGAAAGGTCGAGCGTAAGGTGTATGCCCTGGCTGGGCAGTATGGTCCGGCGCGCTCTGGGATTATCCATTTGTAATATCTCATCGGAAAAAACACCCGTGGCGTTGACTACCGCCCGGGCCTTTACTTCGTAGCGGCCTTCATTGATCCGGTCCAGCAGCTCGATGCCATTGACCATTCCGTTGTCATCTTTCTTCAGGCCGGTGACTTCCGCATAATTCAGAAGGCAGCCCCCCATTTCCGCGCAGGTCTGCGCCACATTCACCGCCAGGCGGGCGTCATCGAACTGGCCGTCGTAATAAACCACCCCGCCCAGCAGCCCTTCTCTTTTCAGGGCAGGCAATTTTTGCAGGGCTTTTTCCTTAGAAAGTATACGGGAGGAACCAATGCGCAGCCGGCCCGCCATGAGGTCATATACTTTGAGGCCAAGGCCGTACTTCAGCTGGTCCCAGCGGGAGTAGATGGGGATGATGAAAGACTGCCGGCGGGAAACGTGAGGAGCGTTCTTCATCGTAAGCCCTCTTTCCTTCAGCGCTTCCAGTACCAGGAAAACATCTCCCTGCGCCAGATAGCGCACCCCTCCGTGCAGCAGCTTGGTGCTTCTGCTGGAAGTGCCCTTCGCAAAATCGGCCTTCTCGGCCAATATCACGGACAGGCCTCTCGAAAGAGCGTCCAGGGCGATGCCCAGGCCGGAGGAGCCTCCTC
>CAYVVK010000655.1:0-3903 GCA_964454855.1 uncultured Phaeodactylibacter sp.
TTCGCGCAACGACATCGTCATCCGCGGCAACTCGCCCACCGGTGTGCTCTGGCGCCTGGAAGGCATCCCCATCCCCAACCCCAACCACTTTTCCACCCTCGGCACCACCGGCGGGCCGGTCAGCGCCCTGAACCCCAACCTGCTGAGCACCTCCGATTTCCTCACCTCGGCCTTCCCCGCAGAATACGGCAACGCCCTGGCCGGCGTGTTCGACATCGGCTTCCGCTCCGGCAACCGCGACAATTACGAATACACCCTGCAGCTGGCGGCCTTCAGCGGCCTGGAGGCCATGGCCGAAGGCCCGCTCAGCAAAGAGAAGAAGGGCTCCTTCCTGGTGAGCTACCGCCACTCCTTCGTGGAAC
The DNA here is from genome assembly GCA_964454855.1 of uncultured Phaeodactylibacter sp. Taxonomy (GTDB): domain Bacteria; phylum Bacteroidota; class Bacteroidia; order Chitinophagales; family Saprospiraceae; genus CAYVVK01. The sequence continues at coordinate 363 of CAYVVK010000655.1, forward strand.
TGGCCAGCCAACTGGGCATCCCGGTGGGCACCAACGCCACACCTAACTACCGCGACCTCTCGTTCAACCTCGACTTCGGCAACGGCAAGGCCGGCAAATTCTCCCTCTTCGGCATCGGCGCCACCAGCAATATCGACTTCCTGGGCAACGAGATCGACGAAACAGACCTCTTCGCCAACCCCAATGAGGATGCTTTTGTGGATTCCAGGCTGGGTATCCTCGGCCTGAGGCACAACATCATCGTGGGCGAAGGCGCCTACATCCGCACCGTACTCTCTGCTTCCACCGCTCAGAATAGCTTCGAGCAGGACAACATCGCCGGCGACGGCGGCCGGCTGCGGGTCACAGAAGTGGATGATGTGACGAATACCTTCTCCCTGTCTTCCTTCTACAACAAAAAATACAGCGCCCGCTTCACCCTGCGCACCGGCATCCTGGCGCAACGCTTCCAACTGGATACCCGCGTGGACGACCGCGACAACCTGCCCGACCGCAACGGCGACGGCGAACCCGACTGGGTGGTGGTGCGCGACTTCGACGGCGGAATGACGCTCAGCCAGGCCTTCGCCCAGAGCGTGTACCGCTTCAACGACGCCTGGTCGCTGCAGCTGGGCCTGCACGCCCAGTATCTGGACATCAACGAGTCGACGGCTATCGAGCCCCGCATGGCCCTCAACTGGCAGTTACACCCCAAACACGCCCTTAGCCTGGGCTACGGCCTGCACAACCAGATGCAGCCCCTGCCGGTCTTTTTCTTTGAAGAGGAAGTGAGCCCGGGGGCCTTCGAGCGCACCAACGAGGATCTCGATTTCACCCGCAGCCACCACTTCGTCATGGGCTACGACTGGCGGCCCGCTACCGACTGGAAGGCCAAAGCGGAAGTGTACTTCCAGGATATTTCCAACGCACCGGTGCAACCCCTCCCTAGTAGCTTCTCCATACTCAACGCCGGCGCGGATTTCGTCTTCCCCGAAACGGGTTCCCTGGTAAATGAGGGCACGGGTACAAACTACGGCTTCGAGCTGACCGTCGAGAAGTTCTTCAGCAAAGGCTACTACGGCCTGCTGACCACCTCCATCTTTGACTCTAAATACGAAGGCAGCGACGGCATCGAACGCAATACCGCTTTCAACAACGGTTATGTAGTGAACCTGCTGGCCGGTAAGGAGGTCAAAGTAGGTAAAGACAAGCGCAACGCCCTGACCTTCGACATGAAGGCCACCCGCGCCGGCGGCCGCTACTACACCCCGGTTGACCTGGAGGCTTCCCGCCTGGCAGGGGAGGAAGTGCTGCAAAATGAGCAGGCCTTCAGCGAGCGCTACGACCCCTATTTCCGCCTGGATCTCAAGCTCGGCTTCCAGCTGAACAGCAAGACAAAACGCCTGTCTCAGCAGTTCTTCATCGACCTGCAGAACATCACCAACAACGAGAACATCTTCCAGCGCCAATACAACGAGCGGACCAACGAGCTGAACAATGTATACCAGTCGGGCTTCTTCCCCGACCTGCTGTACCGGGTGCAGTTCTAGTGCAGTCGGCAGTAAACCCCGGTACGGGCCCGTATGGGCAGTTGGCAGTTTGCCCATACGGGTTTCGCTGTGCGCTCAACAGTCGCAATAATCAAAAGGTTATCAATATATTATAATGCTAACTAACTATCAGTTAATTAACTCCCAAAGGACTAGGGGCTTTGCTGTGGATGCTATGGAAGAAGGCCTGCCTGTTACGGGCTATAGTATCTACCGGCCGAAAGGCCGCAGCATCTTTTCAGCCCGAAAGTCCGGAAAGAGCATCCATAGCACCCACAGTATTCTTTATGCGCCAGGAGGAGCGCCTTTGCCCGGCTTGAACAAACAAAATCAGGGTTCCGCAATTATTTCTTATTTTCACAGATAAACCGAAAGGCCTATGCAGGCGAAAAAGACAGCCAGAGAAGTTTTAGGGTTTGATGATACCTGGGTGCTCATCCTGGGTATTCCCATACTATCCTTTTTCATCCCGCTGCTGTTCTTTAAGGCCACGCTTGCCGATGGGCTGTTACCTTATCTGCCCAAATGGGGCATATCTTTTCTGTATACTGCTGCTTACTGGCTTTCCTGTCGTACCATTTTTATTTATGCCCGCCGCCGCTTTCCCGGCCACGACGAGATCCGGCGCCGGATATTGTTTACCATAGGGGCGATCATCATAGCATACATCATTCTGAACCAGATACTCGATGTAGTGCACGATTCCATAGGCCATGCGCCCCAAGCAGGAGTTACGGATTTTGATTATACTGTAAGTACGCTGCTGATCATCGTATTGGTCAGTTTGCTATACGAGAGCGTTTTCCTCTACGACCGCTGGAAGCGCAGCATTCTGGAAGCCGAGCAGCTCAGGCGGGAGAACGTAGAATCGCAGCTCGAAGGGCTGAAAAGCCAGGTCAACCCGCATTTCCTTTTCAACAGCCTTAATACCCTGGCCTATATCATCCCGGAAGACCCGGAACGGGCCGTGCAGTTCGTTCAGAAGCTGTCGAAGGTATACCGTTATGTGTTGGAAATACAAGACGAAAAGCTGATCCCCCTGCGTGAAGAGCTGGGTTTTCTCCATTCCTATATCTTCTTATTGACAGAACGCTTCGGCAAAAACCTGAAGGTGGAGTTGAAGGTGCCGGAAGAAAGCCTGCACGAGCAGATCGTCCCGTTATCCCTGCAGATCCTGTTCGAAAATGCCATGAAACACAACATCATCTCATCCGAGCAGCCCCTGCATGTAGAACTGTGGGTGGAGAATGGCCGCCTGATCGTCCGCAATAACCTGCAACGCAAAAAACAGGCCATTGCTTCCACACATATAGGGTTGCAGAACATCCGGAACCGCTACGCTTTCTTTTCTTCACAGGAAGTGGATATCATGGAAACCCGGCAGTATTTCACCGTAAGCCTTCCGCTCATCGCCCTGCCGGAAAAAGCGGCTTCCTGATAGCAGACACCTTTAAGGTGGCTGATATCTTTCCTCCTGCAAAACATAACGCCCTGCAGATCGTTTTCTCAGATTGAAGCAATAGGCAGAAACGATATGGCAGCAGTATTTTTTAGTACCATCTGGCTCTTCCTGATCAGCGGAATGAGCCCGGCTCCGGGAAAGGGTACACTGGTCATTGAGGTCACCGCTCTGGAGGCGCCGTGTGGGGAGGTACACATTGCGGTGTACGACCGGGAAGAAAATTTTATGGACACCCGAAGAAGTATTGCCGAGAGGGTCATTCCCGTCAGGGGAGGCGAGGCGGTGCAGGCCCAGTTGCCGGAACTGGCCTTTGGGGTATATGCACTGGCAGTTTACCAGGACTGTAATAAAAATGGCATCCTGGATACCAACGCATTAGGTATTCCAAAAGAGCCTTACGCTTTTTCCAATAACATCAGTGTGAAGTGGCGGCGGCCCAGTTTCCGGGAAGCGCGCTTCGAGCTGGAGCAGCCTCAACAGTTGGTGAGCATCAGGCTGAAACGGTGGGAGGAACATTAAAAGGTAAAAGGTAAAAGGTAAAAGGTGAAAG
>CAYVVK010000656.1:0-3897 GCA_964454855.1 uncultured Phaeodactylibacter sp.
GGCAGAAGGCGCCAGGTGGCCGCGGTCGTAACCAAAGCCATCGTATTCGTAGGTGCTGTCGGGCTTCAGGAACTTCAGAAAATAATCCTGCTCCACGGCGGTGCCGGTGGCGACCTTGGGGTCGGGGCGGAAATCGTTGGTGCGGTTCACCGTGCCGCTTGTGACATCGGGCAGTATGATGTGCGCCACCCAGCGGGCCTGTTCGTGTGCTTCGGCGTACTCCAGCGCCATGGCGGAATGCAGGATGTAATCGTCGGAAGGCAGGCCTATGGCCAGCAAATCGCGCTGTATGCGTTGCAGTTTCAGGTTTTCCAGCTCACTTTCCAACTGCTTCTCCTGCTGGTGCAGTGCCTGCAATTGCTGCTTGATGGAATCGATCTGAAGATCCAGGGGCTGGGTGGAAGCGGCTATGGCAAAGACAAGCCACGCCAGTAGGGATAATGTCGGCCTCATGTTTTGGAAAAAAGCTGATTCAGCTGCAAAGATGAGGATTTATCTAAAGGATAGAAAGGAAGCGTGGCCTAGATAACAGAAACTTAACCCTACACAGAATGGGGCACCCAACGCCCTTCCTTCCTGATGATCATTCCCTGGGTATAAGGCAGGACAATATCGTACAGGGGTTTTCTCAGTTCTTCCGGAATGGCATCCTGTGGGGAGCGCTCCTTATCGAAACGCAGCTGTATGACCTCAGGATGGGGCTTTGCCTGCGGCGCTTCCACCAGCCCCACCTGGTGCAGCATGTAATAGAGCTGGGAAGCATCGGGCCCCAGCTGTTTGATCCGCTGGGTTTGCAGGCTCTTCAGGCAGTAGGCCACCTGCTCATCGGTGTACCCGCAGCGGTGCGGATCACCTCCCAGTACGCTCAGCATGCCGACGATGCGCCTGCACTTCTCGCAGCGGCCGCAGGGCATCATCCGGCCATCCTGCTCGTGGGCGGCATGGCAGGACAGCTGTTGAGCCTGAAGCTCGGGGTAGCGCTGCGTGAGCACCTTCTGTATCATCAACTCCGACAGCGGCCGCAGTATGGAATACTGACGGACACCCCAGCCCTTGGTTTTGAAGTAACGGGTAAATGCCTGGTCAAAGAAGTGGCTCTGGTCGTACAGGCCATCGTAGTGCGGAATGCCTTCGTGATGCAGCCGGCGGGTGGCGTCGTACTCATTACCGATGAGCAGGTGCCCGATACCCCGTTTGTAGAGCAGGGGCAGAACGCCCACCAGGAATACGGCCACTGTCCACAGGCGGATGGGGTAATCATCGGCCCGCACACTGGCGAAATCCTTTCTGATGAAAGGCAGGTGGCGCAACATCCAGTTGAAGAGGCGGTCGGAATTCATCCATACTTTGGCAGTATGAGGCTCGTGCTCCTTCAGGTAGCGGAATCCATTGACGGCAGTGAACCAGTGCCGCCCGCTCTCATTTCCGAAGATGGGGTGCGCTTCCTTTCCCAACTCCCTGAGCAGCGCATAGCTCAGCAGGCTATCCTTGCCGCCGGAAGAGAGTACGCAGAATTTATCAGCGGAAACCTCCCAGGAATTTTCCTCCGCAGCGGCCCCTGCCCACTGGCTGTTCTCGAACAGGAGCTCGGCGTAGGTGTAATGGCTGCGTTTTTCGGGGGAAAGCTCCGTGGCGGACCCTATAAGAAAAGGGTTGGGCTGCAGGATCTTCTTGACGTATATCTCCCGGGAAGTATTCTCCAGCATGGCTTTCAGGAAGCGGCGGTCGGCAGCCGTATAGAGCCCGTCGAGAACAATGCGGCGGCAAAACAGGCCGTAATTGAGTGCCAGCTGCGCGGCCATCACGCTCGCCAGGTTGCGGCTGGCTGCAGAGGCCGGGTTAAAAACCGGCTCGCCGTAGGAATAGATCAGCTCTTTGCTGTCTTCCCGCCCCCCGGCCACTACGGTATAAGGCGCAATAAGGCGGCTTTTTTCCAGTCGTATGGGGCCTACACGCAACTCATCGATATGGACGAGCTGGGCGTAGGTGCTTGTCAGGTCAGTCATTGTTATCCTTGAGGTTCCGAGATTTCGTCCACTGGTTTTTTCAGGTAGGCCTGCAAGGCCTCCAGCATACCGTCTGTACCGTGCAACAGGACGTCAAAGGCCGGCAGGCCATTGGTTTCCCGAATGCGCTTACAGGATTCGTCAACCTCCAGCTTGGTCATTTTTTCGTGATTGACTGCGATCGCGACTACCGGTTTTCCGGAGAGGAGCTCAACGGCTTCTATCTGCTTGGCCAGGGGGTGAACAGGGTAGCCGGGAAAGCCGTCGTATTCCAGCCTTTTAGGGGCGTGCTGCATGACCACGATATCGGGCCGGCAGGCCGCGAGGATCTCCAGGCCGCCGGGATAAGCGGGATTCATGAGGCTACCCTGCCCTTCCAGGACGATCACTTTGGGATGCTGTTCTATCCAGGCGCGATAGGTAGCGTGTTCCAGTTCCCCGGCCACGAAGTCATTGATCAGAGAGTCCAGAATAATACTGTACTGAGCCCCCTGCATCCAGGCCGTTTGGCCGGTGCCGATCATTTCGGCCTTAAAGCCTGCCTGTTGGAAGGCCTGCGTGATCAGCCAGGCGGTAGTGCGTTTGCCCACGGCGCTGTCCGTACCCAGTACGGCGATCTTCAGGGCATCCACCTTTTCGATATTGCCGGTGAAGGCGTGCAGCTGGCTGCGCGGCGGTGTCTTGCGGATATCTCTAATACGCACCCCTTTAAATTTGGCGTAGCCGCCGATCTCCGGGTCATCGGAAAGGAAGTCATGCAGGCCCGAATCGATATTCAGGCCGCGGCTGATGGCATTCTTGATGTGCTGTCGCGCCGGCGCCGGCAGGCGGCCGCCGTCGGGCGCCAGGCCCACAACGAGATATTCTGCAGGCTGGCCCTTTTCCCTGGCTGCCTCCACGGCTTTTTCTACAGTAGCGTATATGGGAATATTCTTATTCTTTCCATCGAGCACTTTACCGGCATCCTGCCCGGCGTGGCGGCTGTCCACCACGGAAAGGACATGATAGCGGGTAGTATGGCGCACCAGCCCGTGGGCCGTTTTGCCCTCTGGGGTATTAAAAGCGCCTTCGCAGTATACAATGGCATTGCCATCCAGTACTCTTTTGATCTTCATGATGTTTGCATTTACTTTCTACTGGTCAATACAGCTACAAATCGGTCGTTCTGCAAAAATTCCGGTTTTGGGGGCTGCATCAGCGCGGCCAGGCCGGCGGTGGCGGCAGGCAGTACGTTCAGGCCTTCTCTGTCTTTCAGCATTTTGGTGAGGCGCAGCATGTTGCGGTCGGAAACATCCCGTGCCCAGCCTTTGGTGCCGTAAAGGGCCTGCAGGGCAGGGTCGCCATCGAAAGAATGCCAGTTGACCAGCGGCTCATTGATCTCCGTTTCCTTTATGCTGCCGGGTTCCAGGTCCACGCACTCCACTTTCCCATGCAGGAAGGAAAAGACGATGGGGTTCTTATTGGCGGAAGAGCCGGCCACCATCATCGGCATGCGGGAGGTCTTCCCCCGCCGGTAGAGGCTCAGGAAACCGCGGTAGAGGCCCGCCAGTACAGTTCCGTTGGAAACGGGTACCGCCACTACCTTGGGCGCGTCGCGCAATTCATCATAGATCTCATAGGCGATCTCGCCGTAGGCCTTCAGCTGAAGGCTGGTGTTATCGCCGCCGGGATTGGCGTCGTAATGTTCGTGTTTTGCCGCGTATTCCTGAGAGGCGGACACTGCATTCTCATAGTCTCCTTTGACGGAAATGATCTGCGCCCCCAGTTGTTTCATCTCATCGGCGCGGCGGGTGTGGTACGCCTCCGGGATGAAGATGATGCAGTCCAGTCCGGCATATTGGGCGGCCAGGGCACAGGCGGCCCCGTAATTGCCGCAGGTGGCCAGGCAGAT
>CAYVVK010000657.1:0-3892 GCA_964454855.1 uncultured Phaeodactylibacter sp.
GCCGGTTGCCCGGGGCGATGCGGTTGAGGTCTGCCCCGTCGTTGAACTTGCGTTGTTCCAGCAACAGGCCCGGAACATTCATCACCAGGCCGCCGACTACCGTTCCCCGCAGTTGGTTGACGTCCAGGCCGCCGAACAATCGCTGAATGACGGGGATGCCGTTGAGTTCGTTGCCGTGAATGGCCGCGGTAAGCCCTAAAACCGGCCCATCTCTGAGCCCGCGGGCCACGATGACCGGAATGCGGACCGGCTCTCCGATGCCGTTGTTGATGATATGCAGCCAGTAATATTTAACTGTCCCTCTGGGCGTCTGGTTGATATCCAGATGCCGGATCTGTTCAAAAGCGATATTTCCTACCATAATTCCATGTAGCCTTATACAAAAAAACCAGAAAGATACTCAGGTGCATTTAAAAAACGGGCAATAAATTAAATCGGTATATGGGAAATTGGCGAGGGCGGGAAAAACAAAAAGCAACCCTCCGGTTTATTCGAAGGGTTGCAACTTTACACTCACTAGTTTATGAAACTTTAAGCCAACGTCAAAAACAATTAATATTCACTAAACTCCATTACCAAACTTTTTATTGCTTGAAATCAGGAATTTGTAAACAAATTTGCTTTCAATAATAAGTATATGGAAAAATACGCGCATTGGCCAAAAAAAGTTTCAAAAAAACGGCGGCTTTTTTGTTTTTTTTCTCACAACCCTGAATAAACCAGAAATGGTTACCGCCGAAGCAGTAATTTCAGCCAGAAAAACGGCTTTACCAGTTGCTCCCGCAGCTTGAAATCCGTGTACATGCCAGAAAGGACATGAAGCGTTTTCTGGTTTCCGGCGATAAGGCCGGCCAGGAAGTTGGTCAGCCAGGGATAGGCCAGCATTTTCTGCAGGCGGTAGCTAAGCCGCATCTCCGAACCCAGAACCCGGCTCACCCGCTGGTCGTAAGCTTTGAGGAAGGAGGCGGAGAAATCGTCATGGGCCAGGCACTGCTGCAGCTGTTCGGCAGCGATAAAGCCACTGTAGAACGCATTGCCGATCCCTTCTCCCGTCAGAGGGTCAATAAGATGGCCGGCATCCCCTATGAGCATATAGTGGCCGCCCGACAGGGGCCGCTGCTTCGAGCCCAGAGGCAGGCTGTAGCCGCGCACCTGGCCCAGCAGCCGGGCATCCTGAAAGCGTTCGCGCAGCGAAGGATGCTGCTCAATGATCTCAAAAAGGGTTTCCCGGAGATTGGCCTTTCGGCTTTTCAGGACGTCAGAACGCATACCCAGGCCCACATTGGCCTGCCCGTTCGGCAGAGGGAAGATCCACAGGTAGCCCGGCCGGATGGACCGGATGAAATGCAGCTCTATAAAATGGCCGGGATCAAAGCCCTTCACATTCTCAAAGTAGGCCCGCACTGCTCCGGCATGATGGCGGTGGTCTATCTTCAGGCCCGCGACCCGGCGGCTGAAGGCAGAATGGGCGCCGTCGGCTACAAAAAGCATGCGGGTTTTGACCTCTAACTGGCCGTCCGCCCCCTTTACTTTCCATCCGCCCTCTACCCGTTCATATTCCTCCACGGCCACGCCCTCGAAAAAGCGGACGTGCCGGCATTTCCGGGCCTCTTCCACCAGGAAATTGTCGAAATCCAGCCTTTTGGAGACATAGCCGGGAGCAGACTTCGCGCGGCACACCTGATTGAGACGGAAAGGAATACGGACCTCTCTGTGGTTAGGAGCAACGAATTTAATGCCCCACACATCCAGCTGTATGGCCCGGCGGTTGAAGCGTTCGAGTATCTTTGGGTCGAGGCGGTTGAGGAGGGTGGTCACTTTCCCGCTGATGGCATCTCCGCATACCTTATCCCGGGGAAAGCTTGCCCGGTCGATGAGTACACAGGGAATGCCAAGCGCGTTCAGCTTTAGGGCCGTAGCTACGCCACCAGGCCCGGCCCCCACAATACAAGCGTCAGTTTCTATCATGCCTTAAAGATAAGAGCGCCGCCTCAAAAAAGCGTGTGCCCACCAGGATTCTTTTCCCGGCGGGCACACCATGATTCCCCTTACGTAACAGTTTATACTGTCACTTTTTTAGCGTTGTAATAAATTCGACTCAAAGATATGGGAAAAAAATGCCGGTGTAAACCCCATTTTCATGTGGTCATTTTAAGAGCGCTCCTGAAAATGCAAAAGCACGGACCGCTGATCGCCGTACCGTGCTTTTGCCCGTTCAATTGATCGGCAATTTACTGCCCGCCGAGGATCAGCGGCAGGCCGCCGCTACCCTCTCCTCCGACAATGATGACCTTGGAGTTTGAGGAGTTGGCCAACTCCAGGGTGGCCTCGATGCCTTTATCCCTGAGGATCTTATCGGTAAGGCTGGCGCTGAGGATGCGGTTGGACTCCGCCTTGGCTTCCGCCTCGATGATCTTCCGCTCAGCTTCCTTGCGTTCCTGCTGCAGGATGTAATCGTACTTTAGGGCCGACTGTTCCGCTTCGATCTTGGTTTCAATGGCTTCCCGAACCTTATCTGGCAGGGCGATATCCCGGATAAGGGTAGCCTTCAATTCGATAAAGTTATTGCCGAGACCGACCTCCAGGTCATCCTGAATGAGCTTTTGCACCTCATTACGCTTGGTGGAATACAATTCTTCCGGGGTAAACTGCCCGATCATCTCCCGCACCGAAGAGCGCACTTCCGGGCGCACCAGGCGCTCCATGTACTGTGGGCCGAACTTCTCGTGCAGGTCTCCGATCTCAGTGTAGGAGGGGTTTACCCGCACCGTCACATCTACGGAGATATTCAGGCCATTGCTGGATAATACGGACATTTCCTCACTGACCTGCTGCTCGCGAATGTCATAGACGTACATGATGTTCCAGGGTGCGATCACGTGGAAGCCCGGAGTGTAGAGGTTTTCCTTATCCAGGCCGCCGCCGAAGCGCTTGAAAATTACGCCGCGCTCACCGGCTTCGATAGTCAGAAAGGTGGCGTTGGAGAAGATGAGAATGGCGATCAGCGCTACAAAAACGATGATGCCGGTGGTAATAAGCTTTCCCTGTCCCATATTTCGATTGCTGTTTGATTTAGTCATGATATGGTTTAATTTAAAGTAAGGTCTTAAAAATTAACAACTTTTCCTAAATGGGGTTGCTTCCATTATACAGACTATTACATTTTTCAGACAAGGAAGGGCAGGTAGCCAAACTGTGGGCCCCGTTTTTTGTTGTACTTTTGCGCTCGTCTCCATTAAAAACAGGTTTAAACATCATATTTTCCTATGAAGCAATGGCTTTTTTTTGCAGCGCTCGCTCTGTTCATCCTGGCCTGCGGAAATTCTAACGGTTCCCAAACCGCTGCCGCCTCAGGCCAGCTGGCCGGCACAGAGGAGAAACCCAGGGGCGAGAAGATATACAAGACATATTGCGTAGCCTGCCATGGCATTTACGGAGACATGGGCCAAGGCGGCGCTTTCAACCTGCAGGAGTCCAGGCTGACGAAAGAAGAGCGGGTGGCGGTCATTACCAATGGCCGAAACGCCATGACGGCCTTCGAGTCCCTGCTCGACGAAAAGGAGATCGAGGCGGTGGCGGAATACACCCTCAGCCTGTCCAAGCGGCAGTAACCGCCTTTCTTCGAGCGGCCTCAAAAAACACCTTTCTATGCCACTTATTACTTTCCACGCCCTGGGCCTGATGTCGGGCAGTTCTCTGGATGGCCTCGACCTGGCCTATTGTCAATTTCAAGTGCGCGGCGGGCACCAGCCGGCCCAGGTGGCCGACTGGAAGCTGCTGCAGGCGGAAACGCTGCCCTTCAGCCCGGACTGGGAGCAGAGGCTCAGGCGCCTTCCCGAAGGCAGCGCCCGGGATCTGGCCCTTTGCCACGCTCGCTTCGGCGCCTACCTCG
>CAYVVK010000658.1:0-2190 GCA_964454855.1 uncultured Phaeodactylibacter sp.
GGCCAGGCCGTAATAGGACATGACACCCGCTTCGGCGGCGAGCTTTTTGCCGCGGTTACCGCCCGGGTATTAGGGGCTTATGGCATCAAATCTTTGCTGGCGAAAGGCTTTGTCTCCACGCCCATGGTTTCTCTGGGCGTGGCCAAAACCGGCTCGGGCCTGGGGGTGGTGATCACCGCCAGCCACAACCCGCCTTCCTACAACGGCTATAAGCTGAAATCAAAGCTCGGCGGGCCGATGATCCCTTCCCAGGTGGCGGAGGGGGAGGAAGAAGTACCCGACAAGAGTACGGTGGAATTGCTCAGCCTGGAAGAAATGGAAGAAAAAGGCCTCCTGGAATATATAAACCTGGAAAAGATCTATATCGAGCATGTGGAAGCCAGTTTCGACCTGGACGCCATTCGCCGCTCGGGGATCAGAATAGCCTATGACGCCATGTATGGCGCGGGCCAGAACGCCATACGCCGCCTCTTTCCCGAGGCCAGCCTGCTGCACTGCGAAGAAAACCCTTCCTTTTACGGGCAGGCGCCCGAGCCCATTCACCGAAATCTCGGCGAGCTGTCTGCCTTTATCAAAGAACGAGGCGATATCGATGTGGGCCTGGCCAACGATGGCGATGCGGACCGCATAGGCATGTACGACGGGGAAGGCAATTTTGTAGATTCCCACCACATCCTGCTCCTGCTGCTGCTCTATATGTACGAGTATAAGAATCAGAAAGGCAAGGTCGTCATTACCTTTTCTGTGACGGAAAAAATGAAGGAGCTGGCCGAAAAGTACGGCCTGGAGTACGAGGTGACGAAGATCGGCTTTAAACACATTGCCGAGATCATGGCCGAGGAAACCGTCCTCGTCGGGGGTGAAGAATCTGGAGGGCTGGCAGTGCACGGCCATATTCCCGAACGCGATGGCATCTGGATCGGCCTGACCATACTGGAATTTATGGCCAAAACGGGCAAATCACTGAGGGGCCTCATCCAGGAAGTCTACGAAAAGGTAGGGGCTTTTTCCTATGACCGCGATGACCTGCTCTTATCCGAAGATAAAAAACAGGCCATCATCAGAAAATGCGAGGAGGATCCCTATGAGGCTTTTGGAAGGTATAAGGTGCAATCCATTGAGGATATCGACGGGTATAAATTTCTCTTTGGCGACAGCAAGTGGGTGATGATCCGCCCTTCGGGCACTGAGCCGGTACTCCGGGTATATGCGCAGGCGCCTACCGACAAGGAAGCCAGGGCCATACTCGATGCAACGCACAAGGCCCTGCTGGGCTAAGGCCACTCTTTGATCATCGCAATATGGGGAATATCATCTTCGAGGTATTCCTCCCCTATGGTATGGAAGCCAAGAGATTCGTAAAAGCGGGCGAGGTAACACTGTGCGGATATTTTGATGGCGTCCCTGCCGTATAGCTGCTCCATCCACTTCAGGCTTTCCCGCATCAGGCCTCTTCCCAGGCCTTTGCCGCGTGCGGAGGTTGAGGTAAGCACCCGCCCCATGGAAGTATAACGAGGGTAAGACAGCCCCTTTGGCATCAGCCGGCTGTAAGCCAGCAAGCGGCCCTCTTTATCGAACCCCATCAGGTGGTGTGCTTGCTGGTCTTTTCCGTCTGCGTCCAGATAGGGGCAGTTTTGTTCCACTACAAATACTTCCTGCCGCAGCGCCATTATCGCATAGAGTTCTGCCGAAGACAGCTGCTGAAAGGGCAGGCAATAATAATAAAGCTGAAAGTCGTTCTTCATCAGGACGTGCTTATCGGAATTCATAACAACGCACTCCACCTTTGTTGCGGCCACCGGAGCGGCCCGGCCGGCGGTTATTCCCACCAATTAGCTTGAAGGGGTGGAGTTTGATGGCGAAATACAGGTCTGAACCGTTGAAGTCGGAGCGTTGAAGAATGCTGCCGAGGTCATCCGTGCCTATGGTGAGGAAAGCCAGCCGGGCGGCCAGGCCCACGCGAAATTCTTCCCATTCGTAAACCGAAAACGGAAGGCTGACGTCTATCCACCGGCTTTCAAAACGCGGCACGGCTGCCAGCAGGCTGCCGCGTTGCAGCGCACCGTCTCCGAGAGGGATGCCCTGCGTCAGGGCCGCTCCGAGAAAAAGGCCGTTGCCAAAGGCCTTGTCAGCCTGCAGGCTCAGTGCTGTAGGCAGCCATACGCCAAAAGAATTACCGCTGAAAGCGGC
>CAYVVK010000658.1:2200-3883 GCA_964454855.1 uncultured Phaeodactylibacter sp.
CCAAAGAATCCTCCAGTACCTGGCTGCTGAAGAAGCGGGCGTATTCATCGAGCTCGCCCAGGCCCCGGAAAGATTTATATTCCGCGATGCTGATGGCCTGGGTGTCACTGGCTTGTACCTGATAATCGGTAGCATTATTGCGAAAGTTAAGCTTTCCAAGGTCGACTATGGAAAAACCGAATTTCCAGTCATAGGGAGTGTCTTGCCTTCCCGGCGTAGTGAACACTACACCCAGGCTGAGGGCCATGCCTCCTCCGTTGTTGCGGGCCTGGAAGCCATTTTCTTCAAAACCGGAAGGGGAGGTGAAGCCAAATTTAAAATCGACGGGCGTTCCCCGCAGGGAATCATTGGGGATCTTGGCCAACTGGAAGAGGGCTTTATTGCGGGCGTAAAGGCCTTCGAAGGCCCGCATGCCTTTAAGGGTGATGCCGAAGGCAAGGCTGCCGGCAGCAGTTTCTGTCTGAAAAGCATAATTGAGCCCTACCTCCGCCCATCCGGCGGCAGCGGCCCGCAGCGGGCCAACGGAAAAGTCTTCATAGAAAGGCTGTGGCAGATAGTTGTAATAGCTCAGGCTTTCGGCTACGCCTCTGCCTGTAAGCATGGCGCGGGTGCGGGTAATAAGGCCCAGGCGGTGTTGCCCGCCAAACTGTACAAAAAACGAAGGGCCCAGGGCACTTACCAGGGTGTAGGCCTGGTGGCGGCCTCTGTTCCGGAAGAAATCCACTGCAAGGAGCCCTTCCCTGCGGGGCACCTCCTCTGGGAGCCGCCGGGCCAGTTCAAATTCCAGCATTCCGGAGCCTTTCAGGAGAGTGCCCAGGCGGGTGTCTTCCAGATAAACATAATCGTTGGACAGATGAAGTGCCCCTTCAAGCAGGTTGACATCCCAGGCGAAAGGGCTGCTGCTATGATATGCAGGGTTCAGCAGGGTACTGTTGATGCCTCCGTAGTTGGAAAGCCGTATTCCCAATTGTTCCTGGGCTTTCACGGGACATAAAAAACAGGTGGTAAGTAGAGATAGTACCAGTATCCTCTTTAAAAACATAGGGCTCAATTTTCATTTTTTCTACTATTCCACTCTAAAGGCTTGCCGGGTGGCAGAATATTGCCAGGCCGAAGCATCAGTATCAGAAGAATAAGGCCAGGATGCGGGGCAAAAAAATGACTATTCCTACGGCAGCGGCGCCAATGGCGGCGAATAAAACTCCGGCAGCGGCAGCATCTTTGGCTCTGCCGGCCAGCTCATGCTGTCCGGGGGAGATGAGGTCGGTAAGGTATTCCAGGGCACTATTCAGGGCTTCGGCAGCCAGCACCAGGGCGATGGCCAGAGCGATGAAGCACCATTCGGCCATGGAGAGCGAGAAATATACGCCTAATAACAGGGCGATAAGGGCCAGCGACAGGTGGACGCGCATGTTGGGTTGCCAGCGCCAAAGGCTGGCAATTCCCTTAAAGGCATATTTAAAGCTCCTGAGGCGATTTTTCAACATAAACGTTCTCTTCCGGGCTCAAAAACTGATAGCTGCCAAGCACTCCTTCCAGCGGGTTGTCGGCATCAAATACCCTAAAGCTAACACATTTAAAATGATTGGAGTGAAAAATATACATTTCCGGCCTGGATTCGGCGGGGGGCGCGCTTAGGGAAGTCTGCCTGGACAGGGGGCGGCTACCGCATTGCAGGCCACT
>CAYVVK010000659.1:0-3882 GCA_964454855.1 uncultured Phaeodactylibacter sp.
AGAACATGGGATGCCTTCAGTGATTTTGATGAGCAGGCCAAGCCGGTGCTGGCGGATATTCCCATCATGTCCAGGTTGAGAAGCAGTGCCTCGCCCTCGATGTACGCGCCCGCGAGATCAATGAGGAAATGAAGCTGGCGGCCGTACACGCCCTGGCCGCCCTGGCGAAGAAGCCGGTGCCCGATATCGTCAATATGGCCTACAGCAATGCCGACCTGAGGTTCGGCTACGATTACATCATCCCCAAACCGGTAGACCCCCGTCTCATTACCGAGGTGGCGCCGGCTGTCGCCAAGGCCGCTATGGAGTCTGGAGTGGCCCGCCATGACATTACCGACTGGGAGGCCTACGAGGAGGGCCTCAGCAAGCGCCTGGGTATCGACAATACCCTCTCCAAGGCCATTGAGACCATGGCGCGGCAAAGAACCAAAAAGGTGGTATTCGTGGATGCGGAAAATGTCTCGGTACTCAAGGCGGCGCAGGTCGCTATGGAAGAAGGTATTGCGCAGCCCATTCTGCTGGGCAACAAGGACAACATCCGGTCCATCCTTCAGGAATACAGCATCTCCCTTCCCGATATCCACATCATAGACCCGGAAAACCCGGCAGATAAAGAAGAAGAGGACACCCTGGAACGGTACACGGAAATATTCTATGAAAAGCGCAAAAGAAAAGGGGTGACCGCTTTCGAGGCCGAAGACCTGATGCAGGACCACAACTACTACGGCGCCATGATGGTGGAAACGGGAGCCGCAGACGCCATGATCGGGGGCCTGACCCGGAAATATCCCAATACGATACGCCCCGCCTTGCAGATCATAGGCCCGCGCGAAGGCGTGAAAAAGGTGGCCAGCATCCACATCCTGATGACCCGCGAGGGGCCGCTTTTCCTGGCCGACACCACCATCAACCACCACATGGCGCCAGAAGACGTGGCCGACATCACCGAACTGGTGGCCGAACAGGTGGAGACCTTCAACATTCAGCCTAAGATCGCGCTGATCACTTACTCTAATTTCGGCTCCGTGCCCAAAGGCGAATCGGCCACGCTGATGCGGAATGCCACGGCCATTCTGCACAAACGCCATCCGGACTGGATCGTCGACGGCGAGATGCAGGCCCATATGGCGCTCGACAAAGAGCTGCTCAGGCAGTATTACCCCTTCTCCAAGCTGGCGGGCCATCGCGCCAATACGCTGATCTTTCCCAACCTGTCGTCGGCCAACATCGCCTACAACCTGCTGAGCACTGCCGCTGATATGGACATCATCGGCCCCGTGCTGCTCGGCCTGAAGAAACCGGTGCACATTCTGCAACTGGGCGCCAGCGTGCGGCAGATCGTGGATATGGTGGGTATTGCCACCATTCATGCGCAGATGGTGGAGAAGAACTACAAAGCGAAGAGCAAGGGAAAGCGATAGGCTCAATGGCCTTCAAGTTTTACTGGAATGATACACCCAATTGATCAATTGGGCTTTGCCGGCTACAGCTTAGTACTATTTTGTTAACTTAAAAGTAACTATTCAGCATTATCAAATAAATCGGCAGAAAACGCCCTGTTTTGCCCCGTCCCTAAAGGGAGCCAGTGCGTTTTCTGCCTTTGCACCCTTTAGGGACGGGGCAAACAAAGGCAGAAAATGCAGTTTTTAATTGATGCTGAATAGTTACACTTAAAATTTTGCCGGCCTGCAGGCCCGCGCTCCTGTTAAGTTAACAAAGTAGTATTAGTACACTGTCAAATATATTTTCGAACATGAACGAAGGCCTTGCTCGTCGTTCGGCCATCCTGGCCGAATGCGCCGTCAGGCGCAAAAAAACAACGAATGACAGTGTACTTAAGTAGGCGGAAAGATTTAGTTTACTTATACTGCTTCGAAAGCAGAGCCTGAAACGCTTTATTTTCATGCGTTCCGGGCAGATTGTTACATTGTTGAATTGTTATATTGTCCTGTCCACCTACTTAGTCGGATTGGCCCTGGCGAACCGTCTGCCAGGCAATAGCCAGGCAGAGGTGGAAAGCAGTTTTGCCGTTCTTTTCCTTTTGCAATCGCGAAATAACTGCTATTTTATATGACTTACAGGCCATTGCAAATAATATGATCAAGCTGATGCCCGAACGCCATCTGGCGGTAAGATATAGGGTATTGATATAATTTCTAACTTCCTTCCCATCATTCCAACAGCTTCTGCACATACTCCTCAAACCGCGGGTCCTCCCAGAGCGGCGCCCAGGCCCGGTCGATCTTCATGAACATGGCCATGCCGCTTTCCTGCTGTTCTATGATCCTGTCGATGTATTCGAAGGCGCGATCGCGCTCCCCTAAAGCGGCGTAAATAATGCCCTTTTCGTAATTGAAACTGAAACCGCTGCTTTGCTGTTCCGTTGCTTTCAGTTGCTTCAGATACTCCCGTGCCCTCTCCTGTTTGCCGGATAAGGCATGGGCGTAGGCCATGCTGACGGAACGGGGGTACATGTACCCCAGCTCCGGTTCCAGCTTTTCGAACCAGGCCAGCGCTTCACCGGCCTGTCCCCTTAAAAGCTCCAGCCAGCCCCTGGTTTCCTTTACTGTGCGGTTGTCCGGATGAAAATCCGAGAGCTTGCTTAACCAGGCCTCTGACGCTTCGTAGTCTCCCTTCCACATCAGCAGGTAGCTCAGATACAGATTCATGGTAAAGGAGAGCGGGTCGAGCTCAATGGCCCGGCGAAAGGCCGCTTCCGCCTCCTCGTACTGCCCCATCACCTGAGTGATCACCGCCCGGGGGAAGTGGGCCATGGCCTTTCCCGAGTTCACCTGCAGGATCTTGTCCGAAACCCGAGCCAGCTCTTTCCAGTTCCACTCGTGGATGTACCGCAGGGAGAGCGCCAGGTAGGATTCCACCAGGCCGGGGTCCAGCTCCAGGGCCCGTTCAGAGTGTTTTTTGACGTTGGCGTAGGATCTCTCCCAGGAAACAAGCTTGGAAAAGGCCATGATGGTATAACAAAGGGATAGCTGGGCGTGGGGCTCTGCGAAGTCTTCCTGCAGCTCGATGGCCTTTTCGAAATAGGGGATGGCCCGTTTGGCATTCTCCCCTTCCCATAGCCCGAACAGGTACAGGCCCTTGAGGTATTGGTCGTAGGCCTCCATATTGTCTGTTCGTGTCACTTTGGGAGGAGCTTTGCCGTTGCCGCCGGCCAGGCTTTCCGTCAGCCGTTCGGTGATCTTCTGGGCGATCTCATCCTGGATGGCGAAGATGTCATCCAGTGTGCGGTCGAAAGTTTCCGAGAAGATGTGGTCTCCTTTACGGGCATTGATCAGTTGAGCGGTGACCCGCACGCGCTTGCCGGCCTTGCGCACGCTGCCTTCGAGTACCGTTTGTACGTTGAGTATTTCGGCAATTTCCCGGATGTCCTTGTTCTGGCCTTTGAAGGCAAAGGAAGAGGTGCGCGCCGTTACGCTGAGGCCTTCCACCTTGGTGAGAACATTGAGGATCTCTTCCGATATCCCGTCGGCAAAGTATTCATTGTCAGGGTCGGCGCTCATATTGGCGAAGGGCAGCACGGCAACGCTGCGGTACGTATCCGCCAGCTTGCCCTTCATCTCGGAGCGCTCCGGGATCACCAGGCCCGGTTTCACGATGGCGTACACCTCCATTTCCTTCCGTACATTCTTAAATAGGTAGGATCCCAGAAAGCGGGTTTCGATATCCGGTTGGTTGTGGATCTCCTCCTGCAACTTGCCGGAGATCAGCACCGATCCCGGCACCGCCATACTCTCGATGCGCGAGGCCAGGTTGATGCTGTCACCAAAGATGCCGTCTTCCTCCTCGATAATATCCCCCTGGTGCAACCCGATGCGCACGGCCACTTCCGGCGCTTCCCTCAGCTGCAGCTGAACCGCCGCC
>CAYVVK010000660.1:0-3879 GCA_964454855.1 uncultured Phaeodactylibacter sp.
GTCGAAGTCGATAAAGCCCAGGCTGTCAAAATTCGCCAGATGTTCCCAGGCCAGCTCGTTCCACTTTGTAATATCTCCTTCCGGGCTTTCCTCACTTTCTTCATCCAGGCCGAAGCGCGGTTCGCCGGGGCGCTCCTGCAGGACGAAGTACCAGCCGGCATCAGCTGTTCCTCCTTCGGGATCGGACTGTCCTTCTACCTGAGAGCGAGTGAGGTTAAAGCCTAAAAAGTAGAGGTCGGGTTCTATCTCTGCTTTGAAGGCCGGGAATTGAATATTCTCCTCTGTATTTGGCTCTCTTACATCGAGGTTTCGCTCAAAGTAAAGCTCACCGTTAATTTCTTTTTCCACCCATTTCGCCTTCTGTGCGAAAATGACGGTAGTGGGGTATTTTTTGAGCAGGCCGCCGCGTATGGCCAGTACCAGCCGGGGTTCCGGTTCTTCGCCGGTAGGCAGGCTGCGTTTATCGTGGCTGCCCAGTTCGGAGGCTTTTTCCCAGGTATGGAGGGGGGCGATATCGAGCAGCTCTTCTTCCAGCTCCGCCTGGCTGATCTCAGGGTCGCGGTTCACCACATCCGACACATCCCAGAACTGCCGGAAATAGGAGCCACGCTGGTCGGTGGGGTATTCGCGCCACAGCAGCTCGCGCGCCATCTCGTGGTTGAGCCCTACCATATAGGCTTCAATGAAAGGCTGGTTCACCACCATCAGGGAGATGGTGTTGTTGGGAATAAGGTTGAGGTTGGGGATCAACAATTCGCTGGAAATATCGCGCAGCGGGCGGTACATGGGATCGGTAAAGACGGGGTGAGCCATCACCGGGACGATGGCAGTGGCCCGCTTCTGATCATCCGTTTTTTGCAGGCCGGGTATCTTCAGGACGAACTGCGCCCGCCGGGCGATGGCCGTTAAGGGATTGATCGCTTCCTTGATCTTTAAGACGGCATTGGTTTCTTCAAAGGCCTGGCGTTCGGGTGGCGGCGGCGCTTCATTCTGATACACCTGGTGCAGGCCTTTCAGCGCTTCCCGGAAACGGGCCTCTTCGCTATCTGGAGTTCTGGCTATGGCATTGCCGGAAGGCAGAGGTTGCCCGAATTCCAAGAGCCGGAAGTTGGGCCGGGCGGGGATGTTGTCCACCTGCTCCGGTGTCATCTTTTCCCGTTCAAAGGTGGTGGCCATGGCCAGGCGGGGGCGCAGCCACTCGGTGGCGGCCAACAGCCCGCCGAAGGCCAGGGCGGCGGCGCCAAACAGCAGGAAGTTGCCGGTGAGCAACATGGCCGCCAAAGCAGCGATCAGCAGAGCGATCAATATCCAGCGGCTCTCCGGCCGGGCGGCCCACTGCCGAAGCCAGGAAGGCGTATTTTCCGGCAGCAGGGATCTGCCGAGATTGCCCACGGAGATCAGCTCGTCGGCAGGCGGCGGGCCGGGCGCTACCTCCAACTGCCCGGTATTGAGCTGGCTGATCAGGGGGGTGGCCTTTACCGCTTCCGCCGAAGCTGTCTTTTTCATGATGGCCCCACGCGAACGAGTAAGCTTCCGGAAAGAGGGGTTGAAGGGCGCCCGGCTCAGCCGGCTCTGAGCGGCCTGGGTGGCAATGGTAGTCGGGCTGCCCAGTATTTTGAAGTGCATGGCCTGCGTAACGGCCAGGAAGTCATTATCCGGCAGAGGCGCCACATGCTTAAGGTACATCCGGTGGCTGGCCACCAGGCCCAGCTGAAACTGGCGGACGCGCTGGTTAACCGGCAGTATATCGCCCAGCTGGCTCCAGGCCTGCTGCATGAAACGCTCCTGGTTTTTCTGAAGCACTTTGGTGCCGAAGCCCGAGGAGGCGCGCAGCCGGGGGTCGCGGTTGAGCTGATGCACCCAGCCTTCGCCTTCGGCCACGTCGAGCTTATCCACTTTGCCGTGCCACTGGCCGTAGAGGGGCGGGCCGATCAGCGGGTCGGGATGATCGGGGCTGAACTGTATCTGGTTGACCCTGTCTTCTAATTGGGTAAGTAAGCTGGCCACCGATGCGTCTATGCTTTCGCCATTCTCGGCGGGCGGCGGCCAGGCAGCCGGGCGCGGCTTCGCCGCCGGGCTTTTCAGGGCGCCCTCCAGGCCGATCACGGTAAAGGGCCCTTTCAGGCCGCCCACTTCAAAGCCGGGGGCCTGCATGTCCATATCGCGGATACCCACCCGCTCGTCGATAGGGCGGGGCTCCAGCAGGTCCACCAGGAATTCGAAATCGCCCTGCAGTCCGGTGCGGAAGTACCGGCGGTAGTAGTAGGGATACAGCTCCTGCCCTGCTCCCCAGGATGGTTGAAGAGCATCCAGGCCTGTCGTTTCCCGGCCCAGGCCCGCCAGCCTGCCTAGCTCGAAGGCAGGGATTAGGAAGGCGTGATAGGCCGTATCGCGCTCCAGCTTCCGCGGGCACAACAGGCGGGAAGAGGCATGGTCGGGATTGCGGCGCAGGAGCTGCTCCAGGCGCCGGGCGGCCTCTGCCGCTTCCAGTTCTGATTCGGTTCGGGCCTGATCACTGGCATCCGTATTGATCACATCCTTGCTCACGTGAACGTGCGCCCAGGCCCAGGTTTGATGGGCGGGGGGAAAAACGGATGCCTGATCAGCGGTGATCCTGATGGCCGGCAACTTACCGCCGGCGCCGGCATCTTCAAACTCGTTTTCTTTCAGGACGATAAGAAAGATCCAGGGGCGCAGCTTGCTTTGATCGAATGGATCTCGAGCATTGGCCGGCGTGTAGCGCCAGGGGAAGTCTTCCTCGTAGAATTCGATATAGGGCAGATAATTGGCCTCGAAGTCGGTGACCCAGTTGCGCGGCTCCGTCTTGATGACGGCCCGGGGGTTGATGCCCAGGATGTCACCCGGGCCAAGCAGCTTAACGGTTTTGGAAATGGGCTCTTCATTAGCCTTAAAGCGGACCCGTACTTCTGCCCGTTCCACCACCGAGGATGGCCCCTCGTTGAGGTTATCCACATCGGGGATCTCCGAAGCGATGCCCTGGCGCAGCCAGGGAAAAAAGGTATAGGTGGATATGGGATTCTCTGCCATGATCATTCATTTAGTAAGCAGGTGATCAAATTTGATCTGCCAATTGCAGCTTGAGGTTGAGAAAGGGCTACAGCATGGCTGCTTTTCAGCCTCAGCCTTAACCTCAAAGGTTTAGTTCATTATGAGTACCTACTTGATCAAATAAGCCGGCACGGCCTGCAGGCTTCCCTGCAGCGCGGGGTTTTCGGCTATTAATATTTCTATTTTTTGCTGTGCTTCCACCTCACTGCCCACAAGGCTCGCCTCATCAAACAGCTGCAGGCCGCTGACATTCACCACGCCGTAGCTTTCCTCCTGCAGGAACACCGCCGCCGGCGCCCGCGCCGGCTTGCGGTTGCGGGCGTGCGACAGATCCGACTTCCCCACCGCCCCCTGCACCGCCAGCTGGCTGAAAGCTACGGCATCCGGCAGGAATGGAACCCTGGGTGTGGGCTCCGGAAGGCTGTCCCGCTGGCTGTCTTTGTATTTGAGTTCGTATGTCACTTCCTTCCCTGCGGCATAGGCCGAGTGCAATGCCTCCGATTCGTTCAGGTGAATACCGCTGTCGTAGGCCCGGAAGGATTCCGCCGTCAGCTTCTCTTCCTCTTTCAGTTCGAAGTACTGGGCCGGGGCGAACTGCTCCCGGGTGGGGGTAGGCGCGGGCACGGAAGTATTATCACCCAACACCACCTCCGTGATTCTGAACTCATCCGCATCACTTGGCTTCTGGTTGCCGAACTTGTCAACCCGGACGTTCAGCGGCACCACCTTCTGGCTCACCCGCAGCAGGCCCACCGGCTGCACCAGGACCTGCCCGCTGCCTTCCTGCGCCGTTTCCTTGAGGCTCGCCAG
>CAYVVK010000661.1:0-3877 GCA_964454855.1 uncultured Phaeodactylibacter sp.
CTCTTCACCCTGCTGGAAGAAGGGCTGGATGAGGATGATGAATACGAATACTTCCAGCCTGGCAGCCTGGCCATCGCCATCCGGGATGGGGAAGATTTTAAAGTGCAGGGGGGCGTGGATGCGGAGGTGCTTGCGGCGGCTCTTTCGGAGCTGAAGTAATACTACTTTGTTGCTTTAAAATGAAGCCGCGCCTGCCTGCCCACCAGGCGGACGACAGACGGCCTGGCAGGCAGGTGCGGCTTTCCTATAAGTAACAAAGTAGTGGTAAGCAGCAGGCCCTGCTCCAGGCCGCAGCTGATCCTGCCCCGCATGGTCTCGTGCAGCATGCTGTAGTGGCCATCGCGCTTGGTGCTGTGGCGGGTGGCTAGGGCGCCGCGCTGGCATTTTCATAGTATGGCCGAGGCACCATAGCCCGTATCTTTTCAAACGGTTCCCCCTCCACCAGCCAGGCTTTGATGATCTTTTCGAGCGCAGGTTTTACTTCGTCTGACAATTCAAGCGTCAGGACAAGCATGTCGTACTGGCCGTCCCATTTCTGGTAGCGGGCGCGAAGGACGGGGTGGGTGGAGCCCGGCGGCCGCTGAATAACCTGAAGGATGCGGCCCTGGTATTTCGTACTGAAGATATGATCGTCGTATATTTTCTGGCCGTTGGCGAAGGTGGGTTCAAAAAAGGGAGTGGCCGGGCTTCCGGTGATGGATTCGGTTAGCCTTTTGTAGAAAGCCTCATTGAGGTTGTAAACCCTACGGGATTGTAGGAAATCCTTATACAAATGTTTCATAGAATGGATTTGTATCTTCCCAAACGTTTTGCTCATCGATAAACATGGCTATAAAGTGCTGAGTTCCGGCTGAGCCTTTCTACCGCTCCCGCGGCCGTACCGCCGAATCCCGCTCCGGCACTGCCTCTCCCTCACAACCCAGCACCCAGCGATAAAAATCCGCAGACTGCGGCAGGCCCGCCAGTTCCGCCAGGCGAACAGCCTCCAGGCAGGGATCGGGGGAAGGGTGGCCGGCCATGCGGGCGGTACTCAGTTCGGCCATTGCGTAGAGGGCATCGAGGAAGGCCTCGCTGTCGGCGGCGCAGGTATATATGGGAGTTCCGGTTTCGAAGGAGAGCAATTGTACAGGGCCGTCCGGCTCTTCTACGGCCAGTTCGTCCAGTTCCATGTGGGCGAAAACGAGGCGGCCTTCTTTCCGGTAAGTTTCGCCGCTAAAGGTTATGCCGAATAGCTCGAAGCCTTTGATGTGGTAATTGTGGATCAGAGCGGCCAACTCAGAGGCAAAGGGCTGTTGTTTTTCCCGGAGCGGGATGTCGTAGTTGGAGAGTAATTCATCAATGAATTCATCGGGCAGGCCCTCTCCGGCAAGCAGGCTTCTGTTGGGTTTCAGGCTGTTGACTTTCGTGGCAAAGGTGGCTGCTTTCATGGCGGTTCATAAAATTAGGCAATTGGGAGAATTGGAAAAACAACGGATTTGAACATTTCGGTACCGGCCGTTGGCGTAGTAGATCTGATACCCTTCTGCCAGTAGGCCTATTCCCACATATTTCCGGAGGGTATTATCCCAGGCGTAATCTACATACTGGCTGACCCACACCACTCTTTTCCAGTTTTTGTGTGGGCCAGATTCCGGAGGGATGTCCCATTCTCCCATTCTATTAGCTACAATATACGTATTTGTGCGATTATCGTAGTAAAGCTGGTCCAGTTTTGCATTTTTGGAAATGGGCTGAAATTCTATAAACAGGCTGTGAGGATCTCCCTTGAAAGCTCCTTTTAGGTCAAGAATGAGGCCGGCTATGCCTAATCCCTTATCCATCTTGCTGATCGCTGATTTGATATTTCCCCTGCCTTTAAACCCGCTGAAGCCTTTCTTGAACCGTTGGTGTAAAATACCAGACCATTTTCTGTGCACCTCAGCTGGTAAAGCTACGGCGAAATTACCCTGGTTGATATGGTGATGGTGCAGGGCCATCTTTTTTCCGGTAACCTGGTCAATGCGATGAAAAGAGGTGTGGGTAGGATTATGCTTTACCCAGGCTTCGTCTATCTGAGGTGCCAGGCTCAAAATATTTATTCGGTAAACATTGGCCTTGCTGAACATTTCCGGGTTCAATTCCAGCCTTTTTTTCCAGAACCAGTTGGCATTTCTCTTGAAGCCAGCGGCATTGGTTGGAGAATTTTTCGGTGCCTCGCTCATGTCAACCTGAGGTTGATAATTGTAATACGATTCCGGGATTGGGTCACCCTGGTTCACTATAGCTGGTGGAGGAGAATAGGGAAAGTCAAAAGAGGCCAGAATAAAAGACAGTAGAAATAGAAAGGCCAGTATCCCTTCCGGCTTCAGGGAGGCAGGAGATGTTGGGGCAAAGCTTTTCATCTTCTCAGAGTTAGGTTAAAGGCGCCATGTTAAAATAATAAAGTAATATAAAAATAAAGAATTTTTCTAAATATCCCAACTTTGGACCTGAAAAATTAGCCGTTGGTACTCTTGGTAGAGAGGAATAAGCGGATCACATCATTGAAGACATCAGAAATATCCATTTTGTGATCCAGGGCGATGAGTTTGATCTCGTCTCTTTTCTCCGGGTCTACCAGAGTGGTAAACCTTACCCGGTTATCCTTTGAAATTTCCTGCGGCTTACCGCCGGCTTTGATTCTGGCGACATACAGGTTCAGGGCTTCATCCAATACATCGGAGATCGTTTTATGCTCGATGATGGCAATACGCCTGACCTGGTCACCCATTTCATCATCGATAATAGTGGTGTACATCTCCCTGCCATGGGTGGCCGGCGGCCGGCCTTTTTTCTTTTTCTTCGGATCTGGCCCTTTTTTACTCATCCCTGCTGCTGTTGAATGATGGTTCTGCCGTCTAAAGGTAGCAGGTAGGGCAGGAAATGGGGAAGGATTGGGGAGGAAGGGTATTATTTTTATACTTTATTATTATATTATTACTGTGAGCTTAAGGCAATAAAAGAGCTCCACAAATGTATCTGGCAGACTCTGTTTCCAATGCAATTAAGGCAGTTGAAGTGGTGGTGATTTGAGCTTGGGTTTTCAGGCTTTCATAATATGGGTATTGTAACTATTCAGCATGATCTGGAAATTGCATTTTCTGCCTTTGTTTGCCCCGGCCCTAAAGCCTGCCTGTCCGGTAGGCAGGGGTGCAAAGGCAGAAAACGCACTGGCTCCCTTTAGGGATGGGGCAAAACAGGGCGTTTTCTGCCGATTTTTTCGATGATGCTGAGTAGTTACTGGGTATTTTCATTCGGCCCGGAAGCGACACTTTTTGCCTCCCCAGCGGCTAAGCGGAAAGCGTCACTTCCTGCTACCGGCTATCATCCTCACCCCCTGCACCAACATAGGGTAAAAACAGATAATAAAAGAATCAGCCCGGCGAAGATGGCGCTTCGCCTGGGGGCCCTATGCCTTGGCTTAGTAATGGCTGAAAATAGCTTCATCCTCCCGCAAACTCCAATCCGTCTTATATAGGGCGGGTGGCAGCTACTCCTTTAGGAGGCCGGGAGGCGAGCGCAGGGAACATCACAAAATTTAAAACCCGCTGGATTTCCATTTCATTCATTCATAAAACCCGGCAGTCCTGCCCGCCAGGCCGGCTGGCGCCTTACCAGGCGGGCCGGCAGGTTTATTGGAAACACCTCCATAGCACCTCCTACTCCCCCTCCATCAGGATCTTACCCACGAAGTACCCATTGTGCATATCGCGGAGTACGCGCTGTACATTCGGCGGCAGCTTGCCTTTGGGTTTTCCGCTGAAAATGCCAAAGCTCTTTTGCCCGTCCTCCCGGCTGAGGTAGAAAACGATGGGCTCTTCGATCGGCTTGCCGTCATTGTCGCTGAATCCGTTGCCAT
>CAYVVK010000662.1:0-3867 GCA_964454855.1 uncultured Phaeodactylibacter sp.
GGACCGGCTGGCGGCGGAAGGCCTGCGCTTCACCCAGGCCTACGCCGGCGCTCCGGCCTGCGCCCCTTCCCGATCGGTACTGATGACCGGGCAGCACAGCGGCCATACCCTCATCCGCGGCAACTTTTCGGCTATCGAAGTGCCGGAGCTGCCCAAACCCCGGCGCATTCCTCTCCGTAAACGGGATACTACCGTGGCGGAGGTGCTGAAGCAGGCCGGCTACGTCACCGGCATGTTCGGCAAGTGGGGCCTGGGCGAAGCCACCACCACCGGCGAGCCCAATGCCCAGGGTTTCGACGAGTGGTTCGGCTTTCTCAACCAGCGGCGGGCGCACAGCCATTATCCGGAATTCCTCTGGGAAAACCGCGATACTTTCTTCATCGAGGCTAACTTCGACGGCGCCCGCGGGCAGCACAGCCACGAGCTGTTTACCCGGCGCGCCCTGGACTTTATCGATAGCCACAAAGACACCACTTTTTTCCTCTACCTCCCTTACTGCCTGCCCCACGATGAGTTTGCCGCCACCGAGGAATTCCTGAGCCGCTTTGAAGATAAAGACTGGACAGAACAGGAAAAAACTTACGCCGCCATGGTAAGCATGGTGGACGCCGATGTAGGAAAGATCATCAGCAAGCTCCGGGGCCATCAGCTGGACAGCAACACCCTGGTCATTTTCTGCTCCGACAATGGCGCCGCTAACCGCTACGAGGGCACCTTTGACAGCAGCGGCCCGCTGCGCGGCCGCAAGCGCGATGTATACGAAGGGGGCATCCGCACGCCCATGATCACCTGGATGCCGGGCACGGTGCCTGCAGGAGCCACCAATGAATACCCCTGGTACTTCCCCGACGTACTACCCACTTTGGCGGAACTGGCGAAAGCAGAGGCCCCGAAGGAGATCGACGGCATCAGCGTACTGCCCGCCATTATGGGCGGGAATATGCCGCCTTCGGACCGCTTTATGTACTGGGAATTCCACGAGCGCGGCTTCGGCCAGGCCGTGCGCTGGAAAGACTGGAAAGCCGTGCGCCACGGACTGGACGCCCCCATCGAGCTCTACGGCCTTTCCAAGGACTTGGGCGAGGAAAATGACGTAAGTAAAAAACATCCGGAAGTGGTGCAGCGGATTGAGGAGTATCTGGAAGGAGCGCGCAACCCGTCGCCTTACTGGCCGGCGAAGGAGGAAGCGCCCAAGGATGGGTGATTATTTATGTTTATTAAACGGCCGTCCGTCAAATGAAACACGCCGCCCTTCATCAAGGTCTCTCAACCCTTTCACTATCAATGACTTTCCCTCTTCACTGAGTTCGTCCAAGATATCTACTTTAGGTTGAAGAAGGTTCTCAATCTGCAGGATGATATTCTCATCTTCCGTTTCAGCAAGGCGTTCTATAATAGCTAATTTTCTTTCTTCAAGGCTTATACTCACCTTTCATGTTTCTACTTAGATAACGTGAGTTCGGGATAAAATTGATGGTAAATCGTTGCAATTGCAGTTCGCTTATGGCAGTTCGCTGTTCGCAGGCCGCAGCGAATGGCAAATAGCGAGCGGCGAATAGCTCCAGAGAGCTACAAGTTGTTGATATTCATAGGGTTTGATCCCGAACTGACGTTTAGATAGTAAATATAACGATTTTCCATTTAAAGAAAGTTCTTAACCGAGGAAAAGGTTACGGCAGATCAATACCCCTATCATGTAAATAGTTTATTCTGTTTAACAACATAGGCCATGACTCAGCCCACTACTATCTTTTTCCTCTTCCTACTGATTCTACTAGCCCACCCCATACCTGCCCAGCCTTTCCAAAACCCGGCCAGTGAGGAATGGCTGCAGGAAAACCTGGCCAGGGAAAAGCCCCGCCTGATCCTCAGCCCGGAACTGGAAAAAAAGACAGTAGGAAAACTCAAAACGGATACCGATACCCGCCTGGCCTATGAACTCCTAAAAAAGCAAGCTGCCGATATTCTTCAGGCCAAGCCCATGCAGCGCCAGAAGATCGGCCGCCGCATGCTGTCCGTCTCCCGGGAAGCCGTGCGGCGCATGACTACCCTGGCCTTGCTCTACCGCCTGGACAAAGAACCCGCCTACCTAAAAAAGCTGGAGGTAGAACTGATGGCCGTTAGTGCTTTCGAAGACTGGAACCCCTCCCATTTTCTGGATGTGGGGGAAATGGCGCTTGCCGTGGGCCTCAGCCTCGACTGGGCCGGAGAATGGCTTGAACCAGAAGTTAAGGAACAGGCCGTTAATGCCCTGATAGAGAAGGCTTTTACCCCCAGCTTCCTCGACACCAGCTACAACTGGTGGATCGACGCCCATCACAACTGGAACCTGGTCTGCCACGGCGGGCTGTCCGTTGCCGCCCTGGCGATTTTTGAACAGGCGCCCGATATGGCTGCGCGCGTATTGGCGCGGGCGGTAGAAAAAATGCCGCTGAACCTCGCCTTTTACGCGCCCGAGGGCGTTTATCCCGAGGGCCCTTCCTACTGGTTTTACGCGACCAGCTATCTGGTAGCTACCCTTTCCGCGTTCGAAAGTGCCCTGGGCACCGATTTCGGATTCCGCCAGGCCCCGGGCGTAAAGGAAAGCGTCCTCTTCAGTGAGATCACCGCCGGCCCTTCCGGAGATTATTTCAATTTTTTCGATGCCGGCGAATTCGGCTACCATCAGCTCAAGCATTTTACCCTGCTGGCCTGGTTTGCCCGGCAGGGCGCCTACACTTTCGATAGTGAGGCGTTTCAGGAATTGATGCAAGAGGTAAGCATTCCCCGTGCGGAGAATTACCGCTTCAGCCCCCTCCTGCTTCTGAATATAGCTGCCCTGGAAGAAAAGCAAAAGTCTGCCCCAAAGCTGCCGGAAGCCTGGATCGGCAGGGGTGACAGCCCCTTGTGTGTGCTCCGCGATGAAACCAGAGGCTTCTACCTGGCTGCCAAGGGCGGCAGAGCGGCAGACAACCACGGCAATATGGACGGCGGCTCCTTCATCTTCGAACTCAATGGCGTACGCTGGGCCCTGGACCCCGGCAACCAGGGATACAACGAGTTGGAACAGCTGCTCGGCGGCCAGCTGTGGAACCGCGCTCAGGATTCCCCCCGCTGGCAACTACTGACCAAAAACAATTTCGGGCACAGCACCCTCACCGTCAACGATTCCCTGCATATTGCGGATGCCCGTGCTACCCTACATTCGGAGCAACTCAAGGGCGAAACGCCATCCGCCACCTTCAATCTCAGCCCGCTTTTTGGCGACAAGCTGGGATCCGCTTACCGTACCTTCAAAAAGGTAAAGGGCCCGGCCCTGGAGATAAGCGACGAGCTCCGCTTTTCTCTTAAAACCGAAACCCTCAGCTGGCAGCTGATCACTCTGGCGGAAGTGGAAGTGGTGGGTGAGGGCGCCCTGCTGAACCAGGATGGGAAGGCCTTGCGCCTGGAAGTGAAAAGCCCGGCCAACTATGAAATTAAGATCATTCCGCTTTCCCCGCCGCCGCTGGATTACGACAAGGACATTCCCGGGCTGAAACGGGTGGAGGTGCGGTTTAGAAGAGCCGCTTTTGATGGGGAGGAAGGGCAGATAGTCATTGTACTGCGAGGATAAATGTATATTTGATCATTCGCGAGCCTCTCTACCTGCGCCTAAGCTTCGGCCGACAGGTTTGACGCAATTTCGCAGTATATTTAAATTCGGTTACAGGCCTCCAACAGGCTGCTCCTTGCCATAAACGAAAATAAATAAAATGTCCCTACGCCTCCTTTTTCCCCTGCTGGCCCCACTCGCCCTGCTTCTTTCCACAGCAGGAATTGCCCAGCCAAACGTATCTGCCACCACCCTCCGCTGGGACTTCCCCCTGCCCCGCACCCACATCGGCGTGC
>CAYVVK010000663.1:0-3866 GCA_964454855.1 uncultured Phaeodactylibacter sp.
CATCTGACATCTGACATCTGACATCTAATAATACTCAATTTGCATGACATGGCTATATGCTCTCCGGGGAAGGCCTTTCTTTCCCGGAGCTTTTTCAGCCAGAAAAACAGAAACCAGGCAAAAGCTTATGCTGTCAAACAGCCCACAGGGAAGCCCTGCCGGCTCCCAATCACGAAACCCTTTTTTAACTACCTTAAACCCAGTTGCCATGAAAAATGCACGTATTATTCTCCTTTCTCTGCTGGCCGCCGCTGCAATGCTTGGCCTGATGCTCACCCACATCGTCAGCCTTTTTGTTGGCCTCAGCACATTTGTATTTTTTCTGGCCCTCCACTCGCTCGAAATACCCCGGCAGGTGAGCCGGCAACGGCGCTCATTTACGCCTTTTTTGTAAATAAGCAAGATTATTCCAGGGTTTTGCAAGATATATCCATGTCCGGCTACTAAAAATCCCGTAAATTTATGCTGCAGTAACAAAAGAGTGAAGAAATGGCATAAATACCCAAAAAACCCGTGGCCGTGGATTATCACCTTTTTCACCCTTCTCTCCCCCTTGCTCCCTATTATCAATTCTATGGGCTACTTCAGAATAATGGGCCGGGTATTACAAGAAGCTTTCCGATATCGCTTACCACCTGAACTACTACGACCAGTCGCACTTCATTCAGGAGTTCAAACATTTTACCGGCACCACGCCCCTCCAATTCCTGAAACAGGAACACCCGCTGCACGGCCACATCTACTGGCGGGATGGGGAGGATAAGATCATTGATGTGCGGCCGTCTCTGCGAGCCAGCTAAGATTTTTAATGAGTCGCCGATTGGTATGATCTTTCGCAAGCATCCTGCCTCCGGCCATCCTGTTACTGGACGCGCTTGCTATTTAAGAACCCGGATGCAGTCTCTGAATTCACAAAAAGCCGAAAATACATCTAAAGCACCCAGCGATACTCCATCATTTTTAGTATTTTGTTAATGATTCTCATTACAGATAAGTTATGGATAGCAAACAAAGGAGAAGAAATAGCCGGCGTTGAATTTGAAAGCTGTTTTGAAAACAAAACAGAGATTGAAGTTAAAAGCATAACCATTAATTCCATCAGCATAGACGATTTGATCAAAGCCAAGAAGACAGCAGGTAGATTCCAGGATTTGGCCGATGCTGAGAATTTGGAATAGGTAAAGGAGAAACTAGAAGGTAAAAAGAACGGGCAATAAACCACAGGACAGAACTTTTTGGAACGGAAGCGGCTTCAAATTTCTTCGCCAATAAATTTGTATTTTGGAATAAAACACTTAGTGCCGCTGAGAATACTTTTGCTGGCGCTCCTGGCGCCGGTAGCTGTTTTTGCTCAAAATGAAGCCTCCCTACCTATATTTACTGAAACGGCCAACTACCGGATCGAAGAATTCAAGCTGCCGGGAGGCCAGCCTGCCAATAACGTCAATTGCATTGTACAGGTGCCTCGTAGTTTTTATGGTTCGGTACGCACGGCCGCCTGATCCGCTATGACGGCCATGAATTCACCACCTACGGCCCAGAGAAAGGGGATACCCTCAACCCAACCTTCTCCCTAACTTTTCCTTACATCGAAAACCTGTATTAGGACCGTTTTGAAAAGTTGTGGGTTTGCACCTACGGTGGAAGGCTCTACCGCTTCGACCCCGAAACCGAGCGATTCAAGCATTACCAACTATATCTCACCCTCTGAAATAACTTAGGGTATTCGACAGGGCAAAGACTTCGCTTTTACCAATGGCCACACCTTGATTCGGCAAGAATTCGGAATAATGGCTGAATTCCCTTATCTTAGGAAGGATATGCGTTTATCGGGAACCAAAACCACCGCCCTACCATGTTCGAGCTAAAGCCCATTTCCAAAAAGGCGATCCCCGGCGCGCTGGAAAAAGCGACGCGCTATCGCCTGTTGAATGAACCCTGGCAGGCCGAAAGCATCTGCCGGGATATCCTCCATACCAACCCGGACAACCAGGAGGCCCTGTACCTTCTGGTATTGTCAGTAACCGACCAGTTCAGCACCAAATTCAGGATCAGCCTGTCGGAAGCACTGAAAATAACGGCTCAGCTGAAGGACTCCTATCAGCAGGACTACAGCAAGGGGCTCATTTACGAACGGCAGGCCACAGCTGCGCTGAAAAGAGCAACGCCCCGCTCGGGCTTTATCGCCTATGAATATCTGCGACAGGCCATGCAGTGGTATGAAAAAGCAGAGCAGAAGCGGCCGGAAAAGAACGAAGAATCTATTCTGCGATGGAATGCCTGCGCCCGCATGATCATGCAGTACAAACTGAAACCGGCGCCTGAAGAAAAAGGCATACAGCCGCTGTTGGACGTCTGATCAACTCCTGGCGAAAAGCCTCCTGGCGATCCACCGCAGGGGGTCGAAGTAGCGATCCACGATCCGCTCTTTAAGGGGGATGATGGCGTTGTCGGTAATGGCGATGCTTTCGGGGCAAACTTCTGTACAACACTTGGTGATGTTGCAAAACCCGATGCCCATTTCTTCCTTTATCATTTTGCTGCGGTCTTCCTCATCGAGGGGGTGCATCTCCAGGCCGGCTACCCGCACCAGGTAGCGCGGGCCTCCGAATTGGCCTTTGAGATCGTGCTCGCGCAGCACATGACAAACGTTCTGGCATAAGAAGCATTCGATGCATTTGCGAAATTCCTGCACCCGGTCTGCTTCGTACTGATAGTAGCGCCGCTCCCCTTTTTTGATCTTGAACGGAGGTATGTTTTTGTTCACTTTAAAATTCCAGGATACGTCGCACACCAGGTCTTTGATGACCGGAAAGGTTTTCATCGGACGTACGCTAATCGGTGTGCCTGCGGGATAGTTGTGCATGCGGTCCATACACATCAGTTTGGGTTTGCCGTTCACCTCAGCTCCGCAGGAGCCGCATTTGCCGGCCTTGCAATTCCACCTCACGGCCAGGTCGGGAGCGTGCCGCGCCTGCACTTGATGGACGGCGTCGAGCACGACCATGCCATGCTGGCGGGGCACCTGGTATTCCACCATTTCTCCTTTTTCATTGTCGCCGCGATATATCTGTAAGCTTACCGTCTGTTCCATACTTGGGTGAGGTATTAGTCGTTAAGTAATGCTTTGAGTTCCGGGGGCATTTCGGCCAGCGGGGCCTTGGCCACCTCTATCTTTTCGCCTTTCTTCCGGGCCACCAGGTTGGCCTTTCCCCATTCGGGGTCGGACCCCGGATGATCGGCCCGGGTATGCGCGCCGCGGCTTTCCGTGCGTTCCAGCGCGGCCCGCGTTACCGCCTCGCTGATGTCCAGCATATTGTTGAGGTCCAGTGCCAGGTGCCAGCCCGGGTTGTACTGCACATTGCCGCTGACTTTCACTTTCCGGGCGCGCGCCCGCAGTTTACTCAGTTCTTCCAGCGCTTCCTGAAGCTCCGCTTCCCGGCGGATGATGCCTACCTTTTTCTGCATCATCAGTTTGAGGTCCTGGGCAATGCCGTAGGGGTTCTCCCCCTCTGCCTGTTCGAAGGGTTTCAAACTTTCTTTTACTACATTTTCCACCTGATCAGGATCGATATCCGGAAATGAGGTTACTTTTTTCGCAAATTCAGCGGCGTGCTCTCCCGCCCGTTTGCCAAAGACCAGCAGGTCGGACAGGGAGTTTCCGCCCAGCCGGTTGGAACCATGCAGGCCTGCCGCTACTTCCCCGGCAGCAAATAGGCCAGATAGCGTAGACTCCTGGGTTTCCGGATGCACCCTGACCCCGCCCATCATGTAATGGCAGGTGGGGCCTACTTCCATCGGGTCTGTGGTAATATCTACATCCGCCAGTTCCTTGAACTGATGATACATGCTCGGAAGCTTGCGCT
>CAYVVK010000664.1:0-2659 GCA_964454855.1 uncultured Phaeodactylibacter sp.
AGGAGCTGGTGCGCTATGAGGTGGAACTTAAACCCGGGTTCATCGAGATCCTGTGCGGTTACGAGCACCACCGGAATCAGCCCGGCACATATTACTACAGCCTGGTGATCGACGGGCAGGTGTACGATACCAAGGCCATGGTATATGCTTATTGATTGAAGGCGAGATCGAGGACGTCCTGAAAATGATGCCCGAAGATATCCGGCCCATCATGGCCTGAATGAGCCTGTGAAAACCAACTAACACCGACATCCTCCTGCCTGCTACAGCCAGCTTCCCCCTGGCTGTAGCAGTTTTTTTTTATTCCTATCGCAGGCATGATCAAAATCACTCCTTCTCGCTGACCTATGCCATTGCCTGAGCAAGCAGTTGGGCGTAGCTTCTTTTTTTGTAACTAACCCAAGAAACATGAAAAAACTACTCCTTGCCGCCGGGCTCCTGGGGTTGTTGTTTCCCTTTGCCAGAGCAGCGGACAGCCTGAGCCACCCCTTACTGATCAGCTTTTATAACAACGCTACTCTCCTGCCCGGAGCCGCAGAGATGGGCGTCTGGAGCGTACCCATTCATCCAGGCGTAAGTATCGGTACGGAATTTACCTACGGGAAAAAGCGCTCCCACAGCTGGCTGCAAACGGTGAATCTCGCCTATCACTACCACCAGTATGCCCTGCACAGCCTGCAGCTGTATTCTGAGGGTGCTTACCGGCGGCACTTCAGGAATGGCATGGATGCCGAGGCCAAATTCGGGCTGGGCTACCTGCACTCCATCCCCGATGCGCAGATATTCGAACTCAATGAGGAAGGGCGTTACGAGGCAAAAAGCAACTGGGGCCGGCCACAGGGCATGGCCTCTCTGGCCATCGGACTGGGCTATACCTTCCCCGGCGAAAAACCGGTACGGGCTTTTCTCAATTACCGATTCTACCTGCAGGCGCCATTCGTGAACGAGTATGTGCCGATGCTACCCAATACAGCCCTGCACCTGGGCGTAGCTTTGCCCGTATTCCCAAATTAAAAAACCCCTTGCCATGAAACGCTTACTTCCCTTGCTGCTGCTCTCCTTCCTGCTTTTGACAAGTTGCCAGAAAGACGAAGTAGGGCCTACTTCCGATTGTACCGTCGAAGACTATTCCGCTCACCCCAACGACGCTTTGTATCAGATAATGCTGGAAGACTATACCCGAAAAGGGCTGCCAGGCATCACCATGCTCGTCCGCGACGGAAATGGCACCTGGGCGGGCGCCGCCGGCATAGCGGACGTCGACAAAAACATCCCCATGCGGGCCTGCCACGTATCCAAAGTGGCCAGTATCACCAAACTGTTCATCGGCACCTTCTCCCTGCAGCTGGCGGAAGAGGGCTATTTCAGCCTGGACGACCCCCTGGACAAATGGCTGTCCCGCCGCGTCATCGATAAGGTAGCCAATGCCGACAAGGTGACGATGCGCCAGCTGCTGCAACACACCACCGGCATCCCCGACCTTATCGAGGACAACGCTTTCTACCTGGCGGTACTCAATGATCCCAGCAAATACTGGGAGCCGGAGGAGCTACTGCAGTATGTGTATAACGACAAGGCCGTATTCGCCCCCGGCGAAAAGGTAAGCTACTCCAATACCAACCTGCTGCTGGCCATCATGGTGATCGAAGCGGCTACCGGACAGCCGCATTCCAAACTGCTGCACCAGTATATCCTCGATCCGCTGGGGATGGAGGATTCCTACTACCACTGGCACGACCCTCTGCCGCCTTTTACGGCACAGGGCTATTTCGACCTGTATAACGAAGGCAGCATCCTCAACCTGTCCAACTTCAATGCCGGCAGCGGCAACGGCTACGGCGGGCTGTATTCCACGGTTTTTGACCTGCAGATATTCCTCGAGGCCCTCTTCCGGGAGAAAACGCTGCTTTCCCCGGCCGCCCTGGAAACCATGCTCACTTACACGGAAAGAGAAGAAGGCAACGACCGCGCATTCGGCATCACCGTCAATAAGGATTTCCTGGACCGCCCCGCCGAAGAGTTCGGCCTGGGCCACCGGGGGCGCGACCTGGCCTACACGGCCGACGCCTACTATTTTCCCAATCAGGACATAACGCTGGTGTACCTGGTCAACTACGGTACGGATGCGGAAAGTGGGCTGAAGGATACTTTCCTGGAATTCCGGGCCAGAATAGTAGGCCTGATCATGCAGAAGTAGGCCGACAAGTGTCTTTGCCGGAACAATTCCAATACATCTCAGGCAACTTGCGGAGGGCAAATCCAGTTTAATGGAAAAACAACTGAAATGATGGCCCGTACGCTCTTTTTTGCCCTAAGCCTGCTCCTGTTCACTTCCTGCCATACAGAAAAAGCGGAAGATAGCAATACCTCCAATCCCCCTGTACAGCTAACCGCCGGTAAAGAAAAATCCGTTGAGGCCCCAGTCCCGGAAGAGCCGGAAGAAAAAGCAAGTGCGAAGTTGAACGAGGCCCCGCAGGAAGAAAAAAAAGAGGAAGCTGCCAGGGGCGGGAAGGAAATATCGAAAGCTCCAAAACAAACTCCTGAAACGGGTGCAGAAACTACTCCTGTCAAAACAGAAGAATTGACAAAGCCGGAGAAGAAAAGTGAGGCCTCCTCAGGCCAGCCGGGGGAAGAAAAAGCTACTCCCACTGAAGCAAAA
>CAYVVK010000664.1:2669-3853 GCA_964454855.1 uncultured Phaeodactylibacter sp.
TGCGCGAACCTATAACCGAAGTACCACTCCACGCCGGCCCCTCCAGCCATCAGGCATGGAATACCCTTCTGCAAAAGCATGTCTCCGCCAGCGGCAAAGTGAATTACCCCGGATTCCTGGCCGATAAAGCCCAACTCCAAGCCTACCTGGACGAACTGGCTGCCAACCCAGCGGAAAAAAGCTGGAGCCGCAACGAACGGCTGGCCTACTGGATCAATGCCTACAACGCTTTTACCGTAAAGCTGGTCACAGACAACTACCCCGTATCCAGCATTATGAAGCTGAAAGGAGGCAAACCCTTCGACACGCAATGGATCGAGCTGGGCGGCAAAAACTACTCCCTGAACCAGATAGAGAACGAGATCATCCGCCCGCGCTTCAACGAGCCCCGCATCCATTTCGCCGTAAACTGCGCCGCCGTTTCCTGCCCACCCCTGCTCAATAAGGCGTACATGGCAGATAAACTCAGCCAACAGCTTGAAGAACAGGCCCGCAAATTCATCAATAACCCGAAATACAATAAGATCAGCCCAGATGCGGTGAAGGCCTCGAAGATATTCGAATGGTACGCCGAAGATTTCGGAAACCTCATCGATTACCTGAATAAGTACTCCGAGACAAAGATACAAGCTGACGCCAAAGTGACGTATATGGAGTACGACTGGGGGCTGAATAAACAGTGAAAGCTCGTAGTTTTACGCCATGCCGGCCGAAAAAGGCTGGCGCAACATAAAATCAGCACTCATGCCACGGCTTTTACTGCTTTCCTTACTATTTCTTGGTTTCAGCCTGCCCACCTCAGCCCAGAAACGGATACTACTGGAAAAATACACCTCTGCCTTCTGCGGAGCCTGCCCCAATGCGCATCTGGTGGCGGAAGAACTGGCGGAAAAATACCCGGAGCTGGTACTCGTATTCCACCATTCTTCGGTAGATGGAATGGGAAATCCTTTCAGCACCGAATGGCGGGAAGGTTTCGGCCTGCTGGCCACACCGCTGGGCATCGTCGGGCGGCAGGCCCGCGATCGCGTTCCGCCTGCCCCTCGTCGCGTCGCCAGCTCTTGCGGCGGTTGCCCACCGCCGGCGGGACCCCGCGGAGGACGTCGACGTAGACGTAGTTGCAGTACTTCTCGAGCTCGCGGATCTCTCCGTCGTTGCGGATGACGAAGCCCTGAAAGGGAAAG
>CAYVVK010000665.1:0-3844 GCA_964454855.1 uncultured Phaeodactylibacter sp.
ACAGCATCGTGCCCGGGCAGCCGGATAGCTCTATCCTCGTTTATCGTATGGAAGCCAATGACCCGGGCGTTATGATGCCGGAGATCGGGCGGACGGTAATGCATGAGGAAGGTATTGCGTTGGTGCGGGAGTGGATCGCTGGATTGGAAGGGGGGTGTGAGTGAAGCAGTCGGCAAACGATTAAGCTAATCTGCTCTATCCGGAAAGACCGCACGCGGGCTTTGAGCAGTCGCGGGGTTAGTAGCCACAAGAAATGTAGGGATTTACGGTATTAGAATTTCAGTCATGCTGGTAGCTAATGCTTACCATACCCGCCGCATATGGCTGTGACAGGTGGGAATGCCAGAGTGTCATGCGGCAGCAGTAGCAGAGAGTGGATGAAGATTATCTT
Organism: uncultured Phaeodactylibacter sp.; assembly: GCA_964454855.1. Taxonomy (GTDB): domain Bacteria; phylum Bacteroidota; class Bacteroidia; order Chitinophagales; family Saprospiraceae; genus CAYVVK01. Next base: position 392 of record CAYVVK010000665.1, read on the forward strand.
TCATTTACCGCGTTTACTTTGTCCGCTGAGTAAACATTTTTTGCAAAATTGTATCTATCCTATTGACCAACATCTATTTTTTTACATTGTTGTCCATATCCAAACTATACTTATCTTAAATTTTAAGTAACTGTTCAGCAAAGCTGAACATTTAAAAAATTAGTACCTATCGATGAACCTGCCGATGACGAAGACTGTAATTGCAGCGAAGCATCGGACTGGTGTGGTTGGACTCCGGATTGGGTAAGCCAATAATGCTATCAACTTTAATATATTTTGTTTTTGGACTTATATTTAACATCCTGAATTTTAAGCGGCGCTACATCGTAATGTTTGTAATCTTTATATCATTTTTTAAGATTGCTGTAGCTTTATTTTTGGTTTTTTTTCGATGGCATGACATTTTAGAATGGGCTTTTATTATCCTTGCCTTTCTTTGCGGCTCTTCTTCCAGGAAACTTCGTATTGAATATATTTTTGCGACTTTCAGTTTTTTCATAATTTGCATAGTCACATATCTTTGGTTTATACCAGCAAGTTACGGCCCATCAAAAGTGAACCAAATATGGAATTTCAAATTGACAGGCAGACGATCGATGACCTGAACCTTTTCAAAGGAAGCAAGAATTCCCCTTCCGTCTTTGACCTCTTTAATAAAGTCAAAACGCTTGGAGGAAGAGGCCGGTTAAAACAGATAATGGAGGCTCCTTCTATCAATAAGGATGAATTATGCCGGAGAGTTGAATCCATTCGATTTTTTATTGACCATGAATTTGACATAGCCATTCAGAACCAACAACTCGATTTTATTGACCATTACCTGAATTCAAGTTACCTCATCCTCAACAATACCAGGATTGACATAGCGGTTCAAAAACTCAAAAACGCTACTTCCAGGCAGGAAAGTTATTACGTCATATCAACCGGAATAAAATACGCCTTTTACGCTCTTAAAAACGTCTTGAGTTTTGCTGAAGAAATTAAAAAGCATGATCCTCCTGAGTATCTCGCCTCTCTGGTAAGCCAAGTCGTAAAATTCTCCTCACTTAAGTTGATTCACAAAGTATTTAAGAAGGTGGATCTATCTAAAAGGGAAAATGAAACAGAGTTGAGTGCTAAGGAAATATTTGAGTATGATCAATTATTCAGAGGGCGCCACCGAGAGAATTTGGACCTGATACTGGAAATTATTTTTGAATTCGACGTTTTCCTTTCGATATCAAAAGTAGCCAGAGAACGGTCTTTTTCCCTGCCTCATTTTTTAGAAAGTGAAAATTGCATCCTCAAAATAGACGAATTCTTTCACCCCTTTATTGATGGCCCTGTTAAAAACGATATTGACATTGGGAAAGAAAATATTTGCTTTCTGACTGGCCCAAACATGGCGGGCAAGTCTACACTGCTCAAATCCATCTCTTTGTCCATTTATTTGGCACACATTGGACTTCCCGTTCCGGCCAAAAGATATGAGTCCTCCATTTTCAATGGATTGATGACCACCATCAATTTATCCGACAATTTGAATATGGGGTATAGCCATTTTCTAAGCGAAGTCAAAAGAGTCAAGGAGGCCGTGCAGAAGATCAAGGGGAAGAGTAAATATTTCATCATTTTCGATGAGCTGTTTAAAGGCACCAATGTAATGGATGCTTACGAAGCATCTGTCCTGATCATCAAAGCATTAACAAATGTGGAACACAGTGCTTTTATCATATCCACTCACCTGATTGAGATCGCTAACGAACTCAAAGCCTACGAAAATATCTCCTTCAAATACCTGGGTGTAAAAATAGAAGACTCGATGCCCAAATTCAGTTACAAACTCTGTGAGGGAATTTCGAAAGACCGCCTGGGGATGATAATTGTCAAAAATGAGGGGATACTGGATATATTAGATGAAATCAAGGAAAAAAAATAGCAGGTTCTCGATCTCCGCTTTGCCCAAACAGGGCGAACTTCCTGCCAAGCGCTAAGCCCCAAACTTCAGCGCATTTTTTACTTTTTCGCCTTCTTCTGCCTCTTCTATCATATCTTTCAGCTTCTGAAAGCGGATCTTCCTCAGCTCTTCATCTGCTGCTTTCTGCTCTTCTTCCGTCAGGTCCGCGGGGATCATCATAGACTCCGCGATCTCCTCCACCGTATATTTTTCTCTTAGTTTTTTAAAGGCTTTATCGTAGCTCATTGTAAAGGTATTTTTGTAATTGTACAGGTATGATGGTATTTCGGTGTTATGGTATTGCGGCCGGCTCATGGCATTCCCTTACCGGGCCTTAAGCCTCCACGGATACGTTACGGCTATATTATCGGAAAGCCCTAGAACCACCACACCAAAACAGGTGCACAGAATTTTTGTGCCAACTCTATGGAATATCCGGAAATTTGACGGTATTATAAAGGTTCATAAAAACTTTTTTTCCTGCCATGTCATTGTGACTTAAGCGGATGTACCCGTCCCAAAGAGGAACTTAAAAAAATACATACCAGCATGAAAAATCTCCTGATCATATTCTTTACCCTATTCAGCCTCTCTATCCTGCAGGCCCAAGCCATACAGGAAGCCAACAAGCGCATGAGCCAGGGCGAGCAGAACAGCTTCACCATGGAATTTAACATCGGCAATGCGGAAACCATCGCCGATCTCTGGGTAGACTACCAGAAGGGCTTCAAGGCCAGGAAGCCTAAACTGAACAAGAAAGAGAACGAGTACTTCGCCGATGACGCCCGGATCGAGGCCATCAGCGACAATACCATCGACATCTATTCCAAAGTGGCGGAAAAGTCGGACAAGGGCGCGGTGCTCACCGTCTGGTTCGGCCTGGGCGGCGCTTATCTCTCTTCCAGCCGCCATCAGGAGCGTATGGCGGGCGCCAAAGAATGGCTGGCCGGCTTTGATAATGTGGTGAAAACGGCCTTCATGGAGGAAGCCATGGAAGAAGAAAAAGCCGCCCTGAAGAACCTGGAAAAAGAGCTGAAGGACATCGAAAAGGAACAAAAAGACGCCCAGAAAACAATAGAAAGCCTGGAGCAGGAACTGCAGGCCGCCCGCCAGAAAGCCGAGGAACTGGCCAAGGCCGCTGCGGATAAGAAAGCCGCCATCATGCTACAGGAAAAGGCGGTGGAAACGACGAAGAGCCGGCTGAAGAAGCTGGATTAAGGTAAAAGCCAGATCTCAGACGCCAGACAACAGATACCAGACGATTAAAACCTGAACCCCGTACCTTACCGGGAACGGCTAAAAACGGGGCTTCGGCATGTCCGCTTCGTCTTCTGCAGCCATGCCGAAGCCCTTTTTACCTTTTACCTTTCGCGGTTTTATATTTTGACTTTATTATCTTTTGGATTTTCAGCATTAATCACCCTCATCCTCCATGACCTTCGCCCAACGCGTCCTGTCTTTCAACCGCAGCCTTTCTCCCGACTGGGACATTCCCGGCCATGTGGAACTCCTCTACC
>CAYVVK010000666.1:0-3844 GCA_964454855.1 uncultured Phaeodactylibacter sp.
GCTCATCATCGGCGCCGACGGCTGGCCGCTCATCAATACCGAGCAGGTCAAAGTGGGAGACCCCAACCCGGACTGGATCGCCGGCCTGCGCAACTCCTTTACCTATAAGGGGCTGCGGCTCTCCGCCCTGCTGGACTTCCGCCAGGGTGGCGACATCTGGAACGGCACCCGGGGCGTGATGAACGGCCTGGGCGTCGGGGAGGAAAGCGGCAGAGACCGGGAAGTCACCGGCTTTGTGTACGAAGGCGTCAACGAATCCGGGGAGGCCAACACCGTCCCGGTCGATTTCGCCAACCCGGCCAACGGCACCTCGGGCATCAAGTGGAAGAGAAACGGCTTCCTCGGCCTGGCGGAAGACAATATCGAAGACGGCAGCTGGACGCGCCTGCGGGAGCTCACCCTGTCCTGGACGATGCCCCGGCTTTGGTTCGACAACTCCTTCCTGCAGAGCATCACCCTCACTTTCAGCGGCCGCAACCTCTGGCTGGATACCGATTATACCGGCGTAGACCCGGAAACCAACCTGCGCGGCGACACCAACGATACGGGCTGGGATTACTTCAACCTGCCCAATACAAAGAGCTATAACTTCTCTTTGAATTTGAATTTCTAAACTTTCAGTGCATATTAACTATGAAAAAAATATACTTTCTTCCCATCGTCCTTATCCTGGCTGTCCTGCCGGCCTGTGATTTCGGGAACATCAATGTCGACCCCACCCGGCAGTCGGATGCCAATCTCAATGAGATCCTCCCTTCCGCCATTGCCCAGTCTGCCCGCAATATATTGTCTATAGGCGGCAGAGTAACCGGCACGGTGGTGCAGCATTTCACCGGCATCGAGGCCCAGCCGCTCAGCTATACCACCTACCTCATCGATGAGCAGACCCTCACTACCTTCTGGGAGACCGGATTGTACGTCGGCGCCATGAAAGACTGCGCCCTGATGATCGAAAGGGCGGAGGCGCAAAACCAGCCTTACTACGAAGGCATTGCCAAAGTGCTCATGGCCTTCAACCTGGGCATAGCCACCAGCTACTGGGGAGATGTGCCCTATTCCGAAGCGCTTCGGGGCACCGCGAGCCTGAAGTCACCCTATGATTCTCAGGAATCAGTGTACCAGAGCATTCAGCGCCTGCTCGACGAGGCCATTGACGCTTTTGGCGCCGAGCCCGTCATCGGCGGCCCGGCTGCTGATGACCTCCTCTTCGGGGGCAACGCCGGCCGCTGGGAAGCCGCCGCCCACGCGCTGAAGGCCCGCTACCTGATGCACCTCAGCAAGCGCAACCCCAATGCAGGCGCCGATGCCCTGAAAGCGATGGAAAACGCCTTTCAGTCGGCAGCAGCAGAGCCGGCCTTCTTTTTTGGCAACATCGACAATGAGAGCAACCCCCTGGCCCTCTTCGGCAAAGAGCGCCCCCAGCAGATGGTGGTGGGCGACTTCCTGGCCGAGCTGATGAATACCAAAAACGACCCCCGCCGCAGTAAATACTGGGTGGAAGAAAGCGGCCGGCGGGAATTCTCCCTCCTGTCCAATACCGAACTCGTCCGGGGACAGCGAAGCTCGCCGCTGGCGCTCATCAGCTTCACAGAGCTGCAGTTCCTCAAAGCGGAAGCCCTGTTGCGCAATGGAGAAGAGGCCCGGGCTGCGCAAACCTACACCATGGCCCTCATCCACAGCATGGAAGAGAACGGCATCCCTTCTTCCCAGTACAATGCCTATCTGGCCTTCAATGCCGGCTTCAGCGGGCTGAGCTCCTTTGAGCAAAAACTGGAACGCATCATCACTCAGAAGTACATCGCCCTCTACGGCCAGAACCCTACGGAAGTGTGGGTAGACTACCGGCGTACCGGCTTCCCTAAACTGGAGATACCACCCAATGCCACTTCCAGCTTCAACCCCTCGCTCGTCATTCCCGAACGCTTCCTCTACCCCATCAGCGAACGAACGACGAACAAGGATAACTACCAGGCCGCCATCGACCGGCAGGGCGGCCATCTGATGGACGTGAAGCTATGGGCTTTCGAGTGAATATTATTTTTAACCTTTTAAAAAATCAGGCCTTATGAAAAAATTGCTACCTGAAACTCTACTCTTTCTTTGCCTTCTTCTTTCCCTGAGTGCAACTGCTCAACTTTCCGACCTCATCATTTCGGAATACGGGGAAGGGTCGGGCAACAATAAGTATATGGAGATCTACAACGGCACCGGCCAGGCGGTAGACCTGTCCAATTACGTGATGTGGAAGATCATAAACGACGGCAACTGGTGGGAGCGCGACTTCCCTATGGGAGGCATCCTCGAAGACGGAGAAACCTACCTGATGGTAAATCCCGATGCTGACTCTACTCTACTCTCCCGGGCGGATACTGTCGGGCCGGTATCGCCCACCTTCTTCCTATTTAATGGCAACGAGGCCTTTGCCCTCTCCAAGATAGTAGCACCTGGCGACACGGTCATCATCGATGTGATCGGGCTGGAAAGCGGCGATGTGTCGCCCGAGAACTGGGATGTGGCCGGCGTAGTGGGCGCCGGCGCCGAACACACCTGGATCCGCAAGCCCACCGTTTGTGACCCCAACCCCGTCTGGACGGCCAGCGCCGGCACCAATGCCGAGGACAGCGAATGGATCGTCCTCGAACAAGACTACTGGGACAATGCCGGCCAGCACAGCCATAGCTGCAACGGCCTGGCGGAAGACCTTTTCATCTGTGAGTACGGCGAAGGGTCGAGCAACAACAAATACATGGAGATCTACAACGGCACCGGCGAAGACGTGGACCTGTCCAACTACGTCATGTGGAAGATCATCAACGACGGCAACTGGTGGGAGCGTGATTTTCCCATGGTAGGCATCCTGCCGCACGGGGAAACCTATACCATGGTAAACCCGGATGCCGATTCCATACTGCTTGCCCAGGCGGACACCGTAGGGCCGGTATCGCCCACCTTCTTCCTCTTCAACGGCAATGAGGCCTTTGCCCTCTGCAAGATCATGGCCCCCGGCGATACCGTCATCATCGATGTGATCGGGCTGGAAAGTGGCGATGTGTCGCCCGAGAACTGGGATGTGGCCGGCGTAACCGGCGCCGGCGCCGAGCACACCTGGATCCGCAAACCCTCCGTTTGCAAGCCCAACCCGGTCTGGACCGCCAGCGCAGGCACCAATGCCGAGAACAGCGAGTGGATCGTCTTCGAACAGGATTACTGGGAAGATGTCGGCAGACACACCATGATGTGCGAGCAAACCCAAACCCCCACCGTCAATGTCACCTTCCAGGTGGATATGAGCCAGGAAACAGTAGCTCCTGAAGGCGTACACCTGGCCGGCAGTTTCCAGAACTGGGATCCCGGCGCCACCCCCATGTCGGATACTGACGGTAATGGAATATGGGAGGCCACCCTTATGCTGGAGATAAATAAAACATACGAGTTTAAATACATCAATGGCGATGAGTTTGGCGAAGATGAATCGGTGCCGGGAGCCTGCGCCCTGAACCAGAACCGTTTTGTGGAGGTCGGCGAAGAGGCCATCGTGCTGGATGCCGTCTGCTTTGCTTCCTGTGGGCCCTGTTCCGGCCTGTTCACGGTCACCTTCCGCGTGGATATGCAGAACCAGGAGGTTTCGCCGGATGGCGTGCACATCGCCGGCAACTTCCAGGGCTGGATCCCCGACGCCACCCCGATGCAGGACAATGACGGCGATGGCGTCTGGGAGTACACCACCACCCTGGGAGGGAATACGAGCTACCAGTACAAATTCATCAACGGCAAGGCCTGGGGTTTTGATGAAACGGTGCCCGCAGAGTGCGCGACGGAGAATAACCGGCTGCTGGAAATTGGC
>CAYVVK010000667.1:0-3827 GCA_964454855.1 uncultured Phaeodactylibacter sp.
CGCGAGGACCTCAACCCGATCGAGACCGCCCAGGCCTACCAGGCCGGCGCGGTTGATCTCGCGGTTGAGGATCTTGGCCGCCAGGCCGATGTCGCGGAGCAGGCGCGACAGCTCGCCGGAGGCATAAGGGAATTCATTCTGGTTCAGGTCGATACAACGGTCAAGAGTGGTGCCTATGGGCGCGCTAAGTTCTTTTATCTTATCTTTCATACGGTTTAGATAATTTTTTTGAGCTCTTCTTGCCAGAGCGGTCCTAATATAGCATTTTTATGCTTGGCTTGGAGTTCAACCAGCCCGAGGCTGGGATGTTTATTAGAAAAAGACAAACAAAGTATATGAATACGACAAGCTTGGAAATACTGCCGGACAGCTCGCGGATATGGCTCTATCAGGCCAATAGGCCTTTCCGAGAGGAAGACATTTCTGATATCAGGGAAAAAGTGCGCCGCTTCGCACAGAGCTGGGTAAGCCACAACCGACAGCTGCGCGCTCATGGTGATGTGCTGCACAAGCAATTCATTCTGCTGGCGGTAGATGAAAGCCAGGCTGATGCCAGCGGCTGCTCCATCGATAAATCGGTTTATTTTCTGAAGGAACTGCAGGCTGATTACGGGGTGGACCTGTTCGACCGCATGGCCTTTACCTATAAGGAGGGGGATAAGGTGCAGACCGCCCGCCGGGAGGAGTTCGTCCGCCTGTACCAGGAAGGCAAGATCAATGACGATACCCTGGTGTTCGACAACCTCGTGAGTAATAAGGGCGACTTCGAAAGCAGCTGGCTCAAGCCCCTGAAGAATAGCTGGCACAAGCGCATGGTTTAGATCGATGATTCGCCCCGCTTGATATAAAATTCCGTAAAATTGAAGGGCCCTGCTTTAAATTGCCCAAAAACATATTCCACATGATCGGCAAAGTGAAAAAATGGCTGGGTATAGAAGGTGTGAAGCTGGAACTGCTGCTGCCCGAAGAGGTGGAAGCCAGCACGCGCAAGCTGGAAGGCCGCATCCGTTTTCAGTCCCTCAACCCACAAACCGTATCCGGCATCAAGGTGGCCCTGATCGAAAAATACAGCCGTGGCCGCGGGGCCGATAAGCTGATCGATGAATACGAATTGGGCGTGGCGGAGATCAACCGCATCATAGAAGTGCCCGCCGAAGAAGCCGTGGAGGTTGACTTTGTGCTGTCTTTCAGCACGGTGAAATCCAACATCGATGAATTTGGCAGCCGCAACCTGTTATTTAGCGGCCTTTCCAGGGCCGCTAAGGCGCTGCGTTCGGTGAGGTCGGAATACCGGGTTGAGGCAGAGGCCAAAGTAGTCGGCGTGGCGCTCAACCCCTTCGACCGCAAACCGTTGAAGATCAAATGATCACTGCTGCTGTGCTTCCTCCTGATCCTGGGTAAAAGACCGGATGATCTCTTCATCGTCCTTCCCCAGGTTGTCCAGTAATACCTGAGCATCATCTGCAAAATCGTCTTCGGGGTATTCCGCAATGAACTGCTCGTACAAGCTGCGCGCTTCGTCCAGTTGCTTAAGGTCTGAATCGAGGGTAAAGGCCCGCATAAAAAGGGCCCGGGAGGCCTGCTCGTGTTCCGGGTATTGCTGGTTGATCTGCTCGTAAAGCCCCAGCGCCTTATCAAAAGCTCTTACGGAGCGCGCTACTTCAGCGGCTTTGTACAGCATGGCCGGGGCTTCCTTGGAGCCGGGAAGCAGCAGGGCATACAGTTCTGAAGAGGCAATAAAATTATTGGCGATGCGGTATTCCAGACGCCCCGTAGAATCGTTGAACATCATATTGCCCATCATTTCCAGCCGGTGTTCCAGCGAAGCTATCCCCTCCGGAGATTTCTTAATGGCCTCCTTGGCTTCTTCCGATTTGGGAAAAGCACGTATCAGCGCCTGATAGACGGTGACGGCGTTCTCTTCGTTGCGAAGCTTCTCTTCGTATATATCTCCGAGAAATATGGCAGCCTTGGGCGTATTGGGTGAGTCGTAGTAATCACGTATAGCCTGCGAGAGCAGCTCCACTGCTCCGGCGAAGCGGTTCATGCGGTATTGGACCGCCGCGGCCCGGTACAGATAACGCGGCGTCACCTCCTTATCCTCCGGAAATCGGCTGGCATAGTCGAGGTAGGCCTGTACTACTACCTGAGCGTTGGAAGTGGTGGGGCCGTCCTCCAGTTGTTTTTCCAATTCCGTGATCTTTGCCTGGGCGGATTCTTGCTCGGATTGGCAGCCGGACAAAAGAAGGCTGCTGATGAAAAGGGCCAGATAATGCAATTTCATAATCAATGATTTTCTAATTGAACGCTCAAAATTAATAATTCTGCCGGAACATTGATCAACTCCGGGCCACCTTAAACAATACTTCATTTAGCCTGTTTTCCCTTCGAAAAAAGAACAGGGTATGGAGAAAGTTAACATTTTCTGGTTTAGAAGAGACTTGCGGCTGGATGACAATGCCGGTCTTTACCACGCCATGAAAGGGGGGCATCTGGTAATCCCGCTCTTCATCTTTGACCGGGAAATACTCGATGAGTTGGAAGAAAAAAAAGATGCCCGGGTGGAATTCATCCGCCACACCCTCGCTGACTTGAAGCAGGAACTGGAAGACATGGGCAGTAGTATGTTGGCCTACTATGGTTTTCCGGAGAAAGTTTGGAAGGAATTACTCCAGCAATACGACATACAGGCGGTTTATGCCAACCGGGATTATGAACCCTACGCCCGTAAGCGAGACAAAGCCGTGGAGGAACTTCTCCAGCAGCACCAAATTCCCTTTCATACCTTTAAAGACCACGTCATTTTCGAAGAGGATGAGGTGGTGAAGAACGACGGCTCACCTTATACCGTGTACACGCCCTACAGCCGTAAATGGAAACAGAAACTGGATAGCGAGCTGGTGGCGATGAAAGGAGCAGATGGAGAAGAACAACAGCTTTCTTACTTCCTGAAGCCTTACCCCACGGAAAAATACTTTTCCAACTTTTTTAAAATGCCCCCTCAGCCCCTGCCTGGCCTGACGGAAATGGGCTTTGAACCTACGGATATATCCATTCCTTCCAAAACGGTGAGCCGGGGGCTGATCAAAAATTACCACAAAACGCGCAATTTTCCCGCCCTTGACGGCACTTCCCGCCTGAGCGTCCACTTCCGCTTCGGCACCATTAGCATACGGGAGAAAACCCGCCGCGCCCGGGAACTGAATACCAAATACCTCAACGAGCTGATCTGGCGCGATTTCTACGCCATGATCCTCGCCCATTTTCCTCATGTGGCCGAGCGCTCCTTCCGCCCGAAGTACGATTTTATAGAATGGCGTAACGATGAGGAAGAATTCCGCAAGTGGTGTGAAGGAAAGACCGGCTATCCCATCGTCGATGCCGGCATGCGGGAACTTAACGCTACCGGCTACATGCACAACCGCGTGCGTATGATCACCGCCAGCTTCCTAACCAAGCACCTGCTGATCGACTGGCGCTGGGGAGAGGCCTATTTCGCCCGGAAACTGCTGGATTTCGACCTGTCGAGCAACAACGGCGGCTGGCAATGGGCAGCCGGCAGCGGTACGGATGCCGCCCCCTACTTCCGTATATTCAACCCTTATTCCCAGCAGGAAAAGTTCGACAATAATTTTGAATACATTAGAAAATGGGTGCCGGAATATGGCAGCCCGGAATACCCGGAGCCTATGGTGGAGCACAAGGCCGCCCGGGAGCGCTGCCTGGAGATATACAAAGCGGGGTTGAATAGAGAAGGATAATTCGTTGATTTGTGACTCGTGACTCGTGACTCGTGACTCGTGACTTGTGACTTGTGACTCGTGACT
>CAYVVK010000668.1:0-3827 GCA_964454855.1 uncultured Phaeodactylibacter sp.
TCGAGCGCCTCAAGCACGAGATCGCCCAGGCCCGACAGGCCCATGGGGGAAAGGCTGTAGGCCGTGCCGGCGCGGGCGAAGGAGTAGAGGTGGTAGAGCATGGAGCGTACATCGCGTTGATCGTTCACGTTGCCGTCGATGATGATATCACTCTGCCAGAGCTCTTCCCAGGCGGCACGATGGCGATCCAGCAGCCGCTCTCTGCCTTCCAGCATGGCGAAGATGGTGAGGCGCTCGGCCTCGTTGAAGGGGTCTTCGTAGTGTTCGGAGGAGACAGCGGAGGCCACGATGGCAAAGCTGTAGGTTTCGCCGGCAGAAAGTTTCCTGGTGAATTTGGCCAGGTGGCGGTTATAGTCCCAGTCCTCGTGGATGATGTCCGGTTCCTGGCCGTGGCCTTCTTCGAAGATGAAGCTGTTGGAGGCGGCTACCGTCAGCCGGCCGGAAGGGCTTTTGGCCACGGAAGACAGCAGAGGGACGGTGACGTGGGGGCGGTCGATCTCGCTGAAGTAGTTTCGGATATCATTGAGGTGAGCCGGCGCTTCGATCACGCTGGCGGGGGTGATGGTGATGTCCTGCCGGGCGGTGACTTCCACGATGGCCATGGCCGTATAGGGCAGGTGGCGCAACGCCATGAGGGTATGGTTGACGCGGGCTTTTCCTTCTACATCGAAGGAAGTCGTCAGGGCGGCGCGGTACATATCCAGCGTTTGCTCGTAGTTGCTGATGTTGTCGCGGGTGGCCAGGCGGCCATCCACATGCAGGTCCATATTGACGTGGTTGAAAGACTTGAGGATGTTAGACACCCGGCCGCGCTGGTAGTAGTCGTACACGCCGTTGAGCACTACGTCCTGTACTTTCATGGGCTCCGGGGAAGACACCAGGCCCACCATGCCGTTGGCGCAGGTGATGCCGAAGTAGTTGTTCGGGTTGATGTCTTTGGCGACGATGTGCCAGGGGGATCCGGCGGGCTTGGCCTGGGCGAAGGTGGGCGTGATGGAAAACATGGCTAAGGCGAAAAGGAGTAGTCGTTTCATGGCTGCAATAGATTTGTTTCCCTCGCAACCCTCTAACTCCCTAAAGGGAGCACCCCTTCCCGCAAATACCAACTATGTTTTGATTGCGGGTGGCTGCTACTCCTTTAGGAGGCCGGGAGGTAGCGCAGGCTCTATTAGATCAAATTCTGATAAAATTTAAACCGCTTTTTAATTTGCACAAAGACAAATTTAAAAAAAGTATAAGGGAAAATTTAATAAAACAATGTGGTTGCAATTTTTTGTTTTTATTTGTATATTGAGATCTTCCGGTTAGGCCCAGTCCAGAATCAAGTTTCCGATAACCAAGCCTTCTACATCCACCAAGCGATTCTGGAATGGTGAATCAAGGAACGGCTTGCGGGATAAAAATGTATATTTGGATGAGTAGAACCTGGAACGATAATCATTAAGAAATGAGTGCGATAGAAATAATAAGTGAGATTCAGAAATTACCGATCAACCAGAGGTTGTTGATCGTAGAAAAAATACTCCAGCTTATAAGAGAAGAAGCCGAAAAGAAGGAAGTTGATGAATTGTCGATTGCTGCAAAGGAGTTATTAATAGATTATGAAACAGATGATGAATTAACAGTATTCACAGCAATAGATAGTGAAGATATTTATGAAAAGGAGTGAAGATAAAGAGATGATGGTTACTAACCGAAACTTAATCTGTCCACCTACTTAAAACCCCTTTACCATGCCCGATTGGACCACCTTCACCCGCCGCATCAACATCAATGCCCCCGCGCAGAAAGTCTACGACGCCTGGGGCAAGCCCGGCCAGCTCACCGAATGGTACCTGGAAAAAGCCGACTACTTCCAGCCCGACGGCTCCAAACGCCCGCCGGAAGAGCACTACCAGAAAGGAGACACCTACGAGTGGAAATGGTATACCGCCGATTTTATTGAAAAAGGTATCGTGCTGGAGGCCGACGGCCAGAGCTGTATCATCATGAGTTTTGGCGATAATGAGGTAAGTATCGAGCTAAAGGGCCGTGGCTCCCGCACAGCAGTATTGCTCACCCAGAGCGGCATTGCCACCGACGAAGAATCTAAAATGAATATATACATGGGCTGCAGCCAGGGCTGGGCTTTCTGGCTGGTCAACCTCAAGGCCTGGCTGGAGCACGGCATCCTCCTGAATCAACGGGAGCCGCTGCAGGAGGGGGAGTCTCCCTTTGAGATGGTGAATTGTTGATGGTGCGGCTTCGCCCCTTTAGCCCCGTCACTCCGCCCATCCTGGTGGAGGGGGTTGTGTAAAAAGGTGCCTCCAAGCTTCGTCTTGGAGAATTTGAAATATATTCACCATTATCAAAGAAATATTTACACAATATTATTTTATCGATTAACTTGAATTTAAGCTTTTTACACAACCCCGGACAGGAAAGAAAGGGCGGGCCAGCAGGCCCGCCCGCCTTTCTCAAATGGAAAAAGGCCCTATATAACGGCTTCCTTGGCCATCCACGTTGCCGTAGATGGTATATTTTCTGCCGGTTTTGTTAAAGAAAAGGTAGAAGAGGTCGTCCCCTATCCTGAACCCTATGGAAGCACCGACGCCATCCATGCCGGAAGGGAAATTATGGGCGCTAAATAACTGGTTCAGGGTTCTGGTGCTGCTAAACCCCTGGGGGTTGTTGTTGTAGATGGTCCACAGCGTTCCATCTTTATTGAACATGATACGCGTGCTGGGGCCCAGCGGGTCCTTCGTGCGGAAGGCCATAGCGCCCACGCCGGACAGGTTGAAAGGGGAGGTGCCATTGGCCAGGCCCGTGATGTTCTCCACGCTGAGCCAGCGCCCACTATCCAGCATGTAAGAGAACTTGGTGCCCGTCTCATCAAAGATCATGATAGTGGCCTGGTCATTTTCATTGCCCTCCAGGTTACAGGCTGCGCCGATGGACGGCAGGGGGCAGGGGCCGTCACCCAGTTCATCGATGGAGAAGGGGCCTTCCAGCTTGCCGACATCGCTGCGCATGTACTGGTCGCCGGCCTTATTGACGAGGATGAATTCTGTGCCTTTAAGTGTAAACGCAGCACCTATGGGGCCGAAGGTGGTGGAAAGGCCCGCCCAGTGTGAGGTGTAGGGCGGTGCGCCGGCGGTAAGCGTGGGCGTGCATTCCTTGACGTCGTACTCGGTGTTGAGCTGTACGCTGACGATCTGGTTATCGTACACGCTGCGCACCACATAGGAGACGGGTTTACCGGTGGTGATGTCGGAGCTTTCCGCCAGCAGCTCCACGATGGAGCTGAGGTCCGACTGGCCGATCGTCCGGATGGTGGAGCCCGATTCGCCACCGAAGGCAAAGACCTTTACCTTGACGTTCTCCAGCTGGGAAAGCTGGTTGTACTCCACTTCACCGGAGCCGCTAACCACCAGGCCATTGAAAGAGCCCTGCACGCGGGTGTTCATTTCGGATTGGGAGGAGGTAGACTCGATCAGCATGTAGTAGATGCGGCCGTAGGTCACATCGGAGATGTAGGTGGCCGGATTGCCGGGGCCGACGTAGCGGGCCAGGCCTTCGGGCGTCACCTCGGGGGCAAAGAGCTCGTCTAGGGAGGTGGGGATGTCAAAACTGAGGGTATAGAAACTCTGGTTGAGCTGCACCAGGATGCGGTTGTAGTCACGCTCGCTGCTGAAGCTGAGGCTGCCTTCTATCTCGGTGAATTTGGTTTCGTAGTCGGCCCGCATCTTGAGGGCCATCTCCCGCTGGCTGCTCACAAAGTCGTAGGAGAACTCGAAGTTGGCGGGCACCACACCGGTACTGCTGGCGATGATGTTGTTGGCGGCGGT
>CAYVVK010000669.1:0-3826 GCA_964454855.1 uncultured Phaeodactylibacter sp.
TCACGAAAGAAACCACGTTCCGGCGTGTGCAGCCGCCGCGGCGCCGGCACCACCCGCCCCTTTGGCGATTTCGACGCTGCCTACGGCGGCTGGGAAATTGAAGGAGAACCCTATACCCGGGCTCCGGGCACCCAATTCGAATGGTTCCGCTCGCATATGCTGGGCGGCCGCACCAACCACTGGGGGCGCATCTCCCTGCGTTTCGGCCCTCTGGATTTTAAAAGAAAAGACATCGACGGGCTGGGGGATAACTGGCCTATCGGTTACGAGGATGTCAAGCCTTATTACGATAAGGTGGATAGGCTGGTGGGCATTTTCGGCAGTAAAGAAGGGCTGCCCAACGAACCGGACGGTTTTTTTCTGCCGCCTCCCAAACCGCGCCTGCACGAACTCTACTATATTAAAGGCGCCCGCAAAGCCGGAATACCGGTGATCCCCTCCCGCATGTCCATCGTCACCAAGCGCATCAACCAGGAGCGCGGCGTATGCTTTTACTGCCGGCAGTGCTCCCGCGGCTGCATGGTGCATGCCGATTTTTCTTCCGGCACCTGCCTGATCTTTCCGGCTCAGAAAGCCGGCGGCAAGATCGAACTCTTCGTCAATTCCATGGTGCGGGAAGTGGTTACCGACGCAGAAGGAAAGGCGGTGGGCGTATCCTACATCAACAAGGAGGACCGGAAGGAATATCAGGTCAACGGCAAAGTCATCATCCTGGCGGCCTCTGCCTGCAGCTCGGCGCGCATACTGCTCAATTCCCGCAGCCGGCAGCACCCTGACGGCCTGGGCAACAGCAGCGGCCTGATCGGAAAAATACCTGCACGATTCTACCGGGGCATCGGCATCGGCCTTCGTACCGGCAATGATGAACCGCAAAACCTACAACGAAGATGGGGTGGGGGGCATGCATGTGTATTCGCCCTGGTGGGGCAATGATAAGAAGCTGGATTTCGCCCGGGGATACCACATCGAGGTCGGGGGCGGGTTGGGCATGCCTTCCTATGGCTTTGGCTTTGACATTACCAAACTGAACCACTTCTTCGGCGATGTCAGCGGCAGCTATGGCCCCGGCCTGCGGAAAGAGGTGCGCAAGTTCTACGGCTCAGTGATCGGCATATCTGGAAGGGGAGAGAGCATCGCCCGGGAAAGCAATTACTGCGAGATCGACCCTAATGTGGTGGATGAATTTGGCATTCCCGTCCTGCGTTTCCACTACAAATGGTCGGATCAGGAGCGGAAGCAGGCGAAACACATGCAGGAAACCTTCAACGAGATCATCCACCACATGGGGGGGCAACGCATCGGGCCGACACCGGGTAAGGAAGAAGACTACGGCCTGCTGGCGCCTGGAATGATCATTCATGAGGTGGGCACCACCCGCATGGGCGATGACCCCAAACGCTCGGTCACCAATAAATTCGAGCAACTGCACGATGTGAAGAACGTCTTCGTCGTGGACGGCGGGCCCTTCGTTTCTCAGGCCGACAAAAACCCCACCTGGACCATCATGGCCCTGGCCTGGCGCACTTCAGATTACATCATTGGCCAACTCAAAAAGCAAAACATTTAAGCATGGACCGCAGAGATACCATAAAATCCCTTTTACTGGGCTCCCTGGCAGGGGGCGCCCTCTTTACGGCCTGCTCTCCCGAGGAAATGTCTCCGGAATCAGTAGCCGAGGCCGGAGCAACCGAAGGCTATGGCCGTACGCCTGTCGAGGCAGCACGGGATGCCGAATTGCAAAGCGAAACCTTTTTTACGGAGGCGGAAATTACCCTGCTGGCTGTTTTGTGCGACCTCATCCTCCCGGCCGACGAAAATTTCGGCTCCGCTACCGATGCCGGCCTGCCGGAATTTATAGAGTTTATGGCCAAAGACATTCCCGAAAACCAATTGCCCCTGCGGGGCGGTATGATGTGGCTGAACCACCGGGCAAACCGGCAGTTCGGAACAGAATTTACCGCCTGTAGCCCGGAGCAGCAGAAAAGCCTGCTGGATGAGATCGCCCTCCCCAACGAAGAGGCGCCGGAACTGGAGGCCGGGGTGTTATTCTTCGCCCATCTGCGCAGCATGGTGCTCAGTGGGTATTACACGACCAAGACTGGCATAGAGGAGCTGGGCTACAAAGGCAATGTGGCCAACATCTGGGATGGGGTGCCCGAAGAGGTATTGAAGGAACATGGCCTGTCATACGATGAAGAATGGCTGGCCAAGTGCGCCAACCCCAACCGCACGGAAGTGGCGAAGTGGGATGAGAAGGGGAACCTGATCAGTTAATTTGGGCGGCAATGGGAAATTGCTGCTAAAAAGGCGCGATGAATTGATCCAAAAGATATGTATATAAAACATCTAATGTTACTGGTTCCTGCCCTGTCATTTCTGGTTTTTCCCATTGCTGGACAGGAAGCCGATGGCCAGGTTATAGCCATCCATTCGCCAATGGCACGGCCGGCAGGAGTACCCTTCTTTATTTCATTAGATAGGGTTGAGACAAAAGGGCACTGGGCCCTGGAAAATATAAACAGCGGGGTGGTGCTTCCCCTGCAGGCTTATGGCCCCGGCCGGCTGGCAGCCCTTTTGGAAGCTCCTCTGGCAGCGGGAGAGCGCCGGGAATATGAACTTCGGCCGAGGAGGCCGGAAGAGCGGCCGCCGCAGATAGAATGGAAAAAGGAGGAAGGCCTACTGAGCCTGTCCGTCGATGGTAAGCAGGTGCTGGGGTATGCCCTGGAAGAACAACTGCCCGGCGACAGCCTGCCGGGCTACTACCGCCGCAGTGGGTTTTTGCACCCGGTGCGGAGCCCATCAGGCGCTATCGTCACCGATGGTTTTCCAACCGGGCATACCCACCAGCACGGTATTTTTATGGCCTGGGTGAACACCCTCTTTCGGGGCGAGCAGGTGGACTTCTGGAACCAGCACAAGGAAACCGGAACGGTGGAACACCGGAAGCTGGATACCCTCCTCAGCGGCCCGGTGTTTGCCGAAGCCAGAGTACACCTGCGCCACCGGGCGCTGGCCTTCGGGCCGGTGCTGGAGGAGGAGTGGCGAATTCGTGTTTTTAACCGCAATGCCCCTCTTATCTGGGAGATCGATTCCCGGCAGCTGAATATCACCGAGGATACGCTACAGGTGCTGGAGTACCACTACGGAGGCCTGGGCATCCGCGGTAGCCGCCATTGGAATGCGGCAGACAGCATCCATTTCCTGGAGGCCGCCAAAGTGATTACCGGCCTGGGGAATACCCGGCAGACGGCTAACCATACTCACCCGGGCTGGGTGGCAATATATGGGCCGGTAACTTCCGGAACGGCTGGTATTGCCGCCATGGATCATCCGGATAATTTCCGCCACCCGCAGGCGGTGCGGGTGCACCCGGAGATGCCCTATTTTTGTTTTGCGCCTATGATGGACGGTGCATTCGATCTGGCGCCGGGAGAACCCTATTCTTCCCGCTATCGCTTCGTCATCTTCGACGGGCCGCCGGATGTGGGTTTGTTGGAAATGATCTATGAGGATTTCGGGGCGCCGATAATGTCTGATCCCTAGCGGGATCGGGGGGTGTGATGTGCTGTCGTCCGGGCTACCGATATATGATCCCTACGGGATCGCTAGGGATGCTGCTTGCATCTGCGGCCGAGCTTTGGCCCAAATCCGAGATCGTAAATGTCTAGATCCAAAATCCTAAATCTGTTTGTGGGGGTTATGGTGCTGTGGCTACAAGATTATGAGCCATGCTTCTTGCCCCTGTGGCGGGCATTGCCCCAATCCAAAATTCTAGCGTGAGTTTACTACGGCGGCTATTCAATAACAAGCTTCGCCCGTGTATAAA
>CAYVVK010000670.1:0-3812 GCA_964454855.1 uncultured Phaeodactylibacter sp.
ATGGTGTGCCCAGGGAAAAACCGCCGGTATCGAAAGAGGCGTACATACAAGCCGTTAAGGAATGGATGGAAGCCGGTGCTCCTATTCCACAACAATAGCATAAAACCAATGGCCATGAAAATTTCATTTCACATCAACGGTAAAGCCCAAAGTGTAGAGGCGGATGAAAATATGCCTTTGCTATGGGTCATCAGAGATACGCTCGATCTGAAAGGCACCAAGTTCGGCTGCGGGAAGGCCGCCTGCGGCGCCTGCACCATCCATGTCGATGGAGAGGCGGTGCGCTCCTGTTCCTACGCAGCCAAATTTGCAGAAGGCAAGAAGGTTACCACCATAGAAGGCCTGTCGTCCGGCGATAACTTGCACCCGGTGCAGCAGGCCTGGGTGGAAGAGGTGGTGCCCCAATGTGGGTATTGCCAACCGGGTTTCATCATGGCCACTGCCGCCCTCATCGAAAAAGTGCCGCTGCCCACAGATCAGGACATAGATGACAATATCATCAACATTTGCCGCTGCGGCACCTACTACCGCATGCGCAAGGCCGTCCACCGGGCCGCTGAGATCAAAAACGCCAAAACCTGAATTATGAGTGGATCCAAAAAGAAGTTCTCACGAAGAAAGTTCATCGTCCGCTCAGCGGCAGGAGTGGGGGTGCTATTGGGTGCTACTTACCTGACCCGCCCGATCTGGCGGCGTTCGCTGGCCGGCCTGGCCAACTCAGCCGAGGTGCCCTACATGGGAGATACCGATACGCCTCTACTTTGGTTTGAAGTAAAGGCCGACAACCAGATCATACTGTACAGCCCGAAGGTAGAAATGGGGCAGGGTACCTTTACCGGACTGGCGCAGATCACCGCCGATGAGCTGGAGGTTGATATCAGCCAGATAAAAGTGATACACGCACCGACCGCCTCCGGCAACATCGACGGCATGTCTACAGGCGGCAGTACGTCCATCAGCAGCCTCTGGCAGCCGCTGCGCGAGCTGGCGGCCACCATGCGGGAAATGCTCAAGAACGAAGCCGCCAGAATGCTGGAAACCACAGCCGCTGAACTGACGGTTAAAGAGGGCGTGATCTCCGGCAACGGCAGAAGCCTCACCTATGGAGAGATCGCCAAAGAGGTGCAGGAATGGGCCATCCCCGATGTGCCGCCTCTGAAGGAGGTAAAAGCCTACCAATTCGTCGGAAAGCCCGTACCCCGGATAGACCTGCGCGACAAGGTAGTTGGCGCTCCCATCTTTGGTATGGACGCCACCATGCCCGATATGCTCTACGGGGCAGTAGCCCGGCCTTCCTCCATCGGGGCAAAATACGCCGGTGCGGACACCAGCAAGGCGGAAAAGATGCCGGGCGTGGTGAAGATCGTCAAAGAGAAGGATTTCGTAGGCGTAGTCGCCCGTTCCCGCATGGAAGCTGAAATGGCGAAAGAGGCTGTAAAGGTTACCTGGGATACAGAGAAGAACTGGCAGGCGGAAGACATCGAGGAGATGGTCAAGGTAGGGAAAGGTGACCCGGTGGTCATCCAGAAGCAGGGGCGGGCCAGGCGCATCCTGGACAACGAAGAAGGAGTAATTACGGCCGAGTACAAAAGCCCCATCGGCGCCCACGCCCAGCTGGAGCCGAACGGAGCCGTGGCCTACGTCGACGGCGATAAGGCCACGGTAATGATCTCCACGCAGGTGGTGAGCATTACCCGGAGCGAGCTGGCCGGGAGGCTGGGGCTCAAGGAAGAAAATGTCAACATCGTACCTACTTACCTGGGTGGAGGCTTTGGCCGCCGCCTGCATACCCCAAATGCCATGCAGGCCGCGCTGATGTCCAGGGCGGTGGGCCGGCCGGTCAAGTGTTTCTTCAACCGCCGGGAAGAGTTTCAGAACGACACTTTCCGCCCGCCTACGCATCATGTGCTCAGGGCAAAACTTGGGGAAGACGGCCTGATCCGGGCCATAGAGCACAATTTGTCGAGCGGCGACGTCATGTTCGGCTCCCCCATATTTCCCGCTATCGCCCAGCCCATACTGGGGGCCGACCTGGGCGCCTGGCGGGGAGGAATGATACAGTACGGCAAGATCCCTCACTACCGGACGGTATCCTGGCGGGTGAAGCTGCCCTTTGCCACCAGCTGGTGGCGGAGCCTGGGCCTGCTGGCCAATACCTTTGCCATTGAGAGCTTTATGGATGAACTGGCTATCCAGGCCGGAAAAGACCCCGTTCAGTTCCGGCTGGATCAGATACAGGAGGACGAGGCGGGCCACCGTTTGAAAGAAGTGATCAAAGCCGCCGCCGATAGAGCAGGCTGGAAGGACGGTGTAAATAATGGAAGGGCCATGGGCTTTGCCGCCTCCACCGACGCCAATACGCCCTGCGCCCACGTGGCCGAAGTATCGATAGAAAATGGGGAGATCAAAGTACATAAGGTAAGCTGCGTGATCGACCCCGGCCTGGCCGTCAACCCCGATCAGGTGCGGGCGCAGTGCGAAGGCTCCGTCATCATGGGGCTCAGCGCGGCCATGTACGAGAAAATGACGGTCAAAGACAGCCAGCTTTTGCCCACCATCTACGGGCCTTATCGCATGGCCCTGATGAAGGATGCCCCAAAGGAGATCGATGTGGTGATCCTGGAAAATGCAGACACACCGGGAGCAGTGGGTGAGCCTCCTCTAGGCCCCATCGGCGCGGCTATCGCCAACGCCGTTTTCCGGCTAACGGGCCAGCGGCTACGGGAAATGCCGCTGGAATTGGCTTGATCTCACGAGAAAACGTAACTATTCAGCATGGGGTTAAAAGTAAACCCAAAGCAAAATTTTGTAAGCTTTTGCCGCTGGAACCCCTTCGCGCCTGCCTACCCGCGAGGCCGCGGCCGAGCAGGTTCCCCTTGCCTCTACGGGCCCGTACCGGGGAAGGGGAAGGTCGGCATACAAAATTTTGCTTTAGGAGGCAAGGCACCATGATGCTGAATAGTTGCGAGAAAACAACGGTTAAGAGTACAGAACAGCAATGTTTTGATGCTCTTTTTTTTGCACTCCCACCAACCCTCCGGTTTTCTTCCTCCCATTACCCGCATTGGCCGAAAAAACTTAATGTCTTGTATGCTGTTTACGATACTTGCAGACCGACATTAATAAATGAAATCACCCGTACTACACCATGCGACTATTCTTCACCCTATCCCTATTGCTGGCTGCCCTGAGCAGCCAGGCCCAATCTGGCGGCATACGCGGCCAATTTCAGGAAGCCAGCGGCCAACCCGCCGCTTTCGCCAATGCTTTTCTATACAATACAGCCGACAGCAGCCTCGTCAAGGCAGAGGCCAGCGATGAGGCCGGTATTTTCAAATTCCAGGGCATTGCTCCCGGCAATTATTACCTGAAAGCGACCTACGTGGGCGCCCCCACCTTCTGGAAAGATGGGATACAGCTGAAAGAAGGCCAGCAGCTCGGCCTGGGCCAACTTGCGTTTTCCAGTGCTACAATAGAACTAACGGAAGCTACTGTCACCGCCTCCCGCGTCATGGTGGAAACCAAGCCCGGCCGCACCATCTTCAATGTGGAAGGCACCATCAACAGCGTGGGCTCCGACGCCATCTCCCTGCTGCGCAAAGCGCCCAGCGTTACGGTAGACAACAACGACAACATCAGCGTGCTGGGCCGCTCCGGCGTGCTGCTCTACGTAGACGGCAAGCGCCTGCCCCTCACCGGCCAGGACCTCACCAACTACCTGCAGAACCTGCCCGCCGAGCAGATCGACCGCATCGAGATCATTACCAACCCCGGCGCCCGCTACGAAGCGGAAGGCAATGCCGGCATCATCG
>CAYVVK010000671.1:0-3786 GCA_964454855.1 uncultured Phaeodactylibacter sp.
GGTGGCCAGCGCCGCGCCCGCGGCGACGCCTTCGCGGCCACTTCCTCGCCCCTCATGGCATAGAGCGGGTGGGCGATGTGTCCAATGTGGTTTTCAGCAACGGGTGGGTACTGCGGGACAATGGAGAGCTGCTCATCTACTACGCCTCTTCGGATACGCGTATGCATGTGGCCACCACCACCCTGGAGAAACTGCTCGATTACGTGTTGCATACCCCGGAAGATGCCGGCAGGGCCTATGCCTGCGTGCAGCAGCGCCTGGAGCTGATCGATCGGAATATGGCGCGGGTGGAGGAATACAGGAACAGGACTACCTCCTCGGCTGCTCCGCCCAACCCTGGATCTTAGATCGCTCAATCTCTCAATAGGGCTGATCCAGGCATTTAGGATTTGGCGCCTCAGGCAGGGCCGCAGGAACGAAGCTCAGGAGCAGTGCTCCGCTCGATAAGCCGACAGGGACAAGAAGCCGCGGCAGCCAGACACATCGTAAATCGTAAATAGGCAAATCCAAAATCGTAAATAATGCGAATTTAGGATTTAGGATTTAAGCATTTACGATTTAGGATTTGGCGCATCAGGACTGGCTGCAGCTGAAAGGCCCAGGAGCAGTGCTCCGCTCAATCAGCCAGCAGGGCGGGGGCAGCCGCGGGCAGCCACACATCCGAAATCCTAGATCGCTCAATCCTCAATAACGCGGATTTAGACATTCAGGATTTGCCATTTAGATCTTCACTGCCCCCAATACCCAAATCCTACTCTCCCCCCTCCACTTCCTCCTCCTTAACCACGGCCTTCAGGGTGGCAAAAGGAGCGGAGAGGCTCTCCAGTGGCCGTATCTGATAGACTCCCACCTTTGCGGGAACAATAAAAGTCTCGCCATAGCGCACCAGCAGGGGTTTAAAGGCAGCGTCCGGGCTTTCCACGACGGCCTGTTCTCCCGCCACCAGTACGAGGATGTTCACTACACCTTTGGTGTGGTGCTTGATGGTATCTGGAAACCAGTTGCGGGTCAGCTTGATCAGCTTATCGCTCAGCACCTCCTCGTGCCAGAGGTGACGGCCGCTGTTGGAGTCATGGTAGAGGTCGATGTCGGCCCCGGCGGCCCCATGGCCTTCCCATTGCAGTTTTTCGATGGGGATCTTTTCGCTGAATACATTCGGCGCTGCATCGATCTGCAGGGCCGTCATTTTATTGCCCAGCCGGAAGGGCATTCCCAGGGGGATCTGTACAAAGTCGTGGGGGGCCATCCCTACCTCCCGGACACTGTAAGCTTCGTGAGGCGCCTCAGAGGTTGCCAGTTCCAGGCGGGCGCCCCTGTCGGACTCCAGCAGGTAGCAGCCGGTAACGGAGGCGCCGGCAATATTATTCCCAGGGGAAGCCGGGCCGGGAGCCGGGAGGCTTACCTGGAATTCGGAGCCCTGGTATTCGTCTGCATCTATAAAATGCAGGCGCACCGGCAAACTAGGGCCGAACATGCGATGTACGGCCTTACCAAGGAAGGCGTCGGGCAGGTAATAGATCAGGTTGAGCAAGGGTACTTCCATGAGCATTTCCCGAATGCGAAAAAGGAGGTTGTTTTCCTCGGGCACGCAGTTGAAGGGCCATTTCTTAGAGGATACGGGTTGCGAAGAGCCGTTATGGCGCTGTTGTTGTTCCCAGAGGTCCGGATCGAAGAAAGGCGCCAGTTTCAGGGGTTGCGCGGCAGCCTGTTCCAGGCCCCGGCGTATGGTATCTCCCGAGGCCATCTTGGGCCGTGCCCAGTTGTTGGTTTCCAGGTAATAATCGGAATGGCGGACGGCCATTCTTTTCAGCTGGTTGCAGGCGGGCCAGTCGTTAAAGAAAGCAATGCGGTGTTTTTCTTCGAAGCCGGCCTTCGCATTCTTCATGCCTATATTACCGGTATCGCCGCGGCGCAGGCGCTGCTGGGCTTCCCACTGCGACATATCGGCGTAGACCAGCAGGTCGGCCTCGAAGGCCAGGCTGGCGCCGACGCCATAGGCCAGCACCAACCCCTCGTCGATGAGGCAGATGCTTTCCCGGATGGCCTCCAGCTTCTGGGGGTCGAAATAATCTTCCACCCTAAGGCCTGTACCCTTCTGCCGGCCCTGCCCCTGGCCCATGCGCTCATAGACCAGTTTTGCGATGGTTTCGTTTTCCAGAAAGAGATGGGAAGTTTTAAAACTGGCCTCAGGAGCCAAATAGCGTTTGAGCTGCGAGAAGTTGACTTCGTCTAAGGTGCCGTGGTAGCATTCTACTACGATGACCACCTTGCTTTTGTCGATCCGGGCAGCCGCCTCGGAGAGTTCGGCGTAAATGGCCTCCCAGCCTTCCCAATGGGATTCTTGCTCCTGATCTACAGTGATAAAAGGCAGGTCTTGGTACATAAGCCGGTTTTTTCTATTTGGTTGGGCCGTTTAGGTGTGTAGCATAAATATAGAATGGTTTAGGGTGGCAAATCGCTGCCTGGCAAAATTTTTTAATTTCCTGCTTTTGGGAAACTATTTATTCCTTTTATTTGCCGGCGCCGGGTTTTGATTTGCCGGTATGGAAACTATGCCTGCTATTTTACCGTTAATAATACCGTTCACAGCTCGTTTATTTCATTGCCCGATGTCCAAAAACCGGCAGCCATGAAGCACTTGTACGCCCTTTCTGTCTTTTTTTTCCTTTTCATTTTCCTCACTTTTGGCCAGAGGCCCGATATGGCGGATTTCAACCTCTCCGGGGATGCGATCAAAACCGGGAGCAACTGCATCCGCCTGACGGCCGACCAGCGCTGGGCGGGCGGGTCGATCTGGCACAAACTGCCCATCGACCTGAACCAGCCTTTCAGCATAGAGTTGAAAATCATGCTGGGCTGTAAAGACCGGGAAGGCGCCGATGGTATCGTCTTCGTTTTCCACCCGGAGGCGCGGCGCACCGGTTATCAGGGAGAAGGCATGGGCTTCGCCGGCCTGCGCCCCTCCCTGGGCATAGAGCTGGACACCTGGCTCAATGAGCACCTGGGCGACCCCGTGGAAGACCATATCGCCCTGCTGGCCAACGGCCAGGTACAGCACTACTACAGCCTGGCCGGCCCCAACCCCATCCGCAATATCGAAGACTGCCGGGAGCATGACATGAGGGTGCGCTGGTCGCCCGGCAGCCAGGTGTTGAGCATACAGCTTGATGGCAGCCAGGTACTCTCCTACCGGGGAGACATTGTAGGCGATATATTCGGGGGGGATAGCAGGGTATACTGGGGCGTCACTGCCGCGACCGGCAATTACAGCAACCGCCAGGAGATCTGTTTTGAGAAGCTGGAGTTCACCACCATCGCCCCCCCCAAACCGCTTGAACTGGATGGCCCGAAAGGGCGAGAACTGCTGCGCGGCGAGATCATTGCGCTGAACAACCTGCAGTTTGAAAGTGGCAGCGCTACCCTCCTGCCCGACTCCAGGGCCGAGCTGAAAAAGCTCGCGGAGATCGTCCGGCAGCGCCCGAAAATGCAGCTGGAGATCTTTGGCCATACCGATAATGTGGGAGGCGAAGGCGCCAACCTGCAACTGTCCGAACGGCGCGCCCGGGCGGTGGCCAGCCATCTGCAGGCCCTTGGCATCCCCCCTAAGCAGCTCGCCCCCCGCGGCTTCGGAGAGCAATACCCCATCACCTCCCGGAGGAAGCTCGTCGACATTCTGGCGGCGGATCTTCGGTGCCTCGATGCCCACGCGCCTCTGGGCAACTACGCCTTCGACGACGATCCCGCGAAGGCGGTCCGCCACTACGAGGTGGGCTAGCGCATCGGCGA
>CAYVVK010000672.1:0-3774 GCA_964454855.1 uncultured Phaeodactylibacter sp.
GCCGTATTCTTCCAGCCGTGCTTCGTAAGTGTCGGCCTGAGCGGGCCGTACCGTACGCAGGCCGTAAACGCCAAGGTGGATGCGCTGGCTGGATACACCGGCCATTATGCCGGCAGAAAGGGCGTTGCCGCCGTTGACCTCGCTGAAATTGGCCAGAGCGCCGGCATTATAGGCCCACTCTCTCATTTGCCCGTGAGCGGTGGCCAGGAGGGCAGTGGCCATTACCAAAAGAAAAAGGTGCTTTTTCATGGTATCGGTTTTTTGAATGTGCCCTCAAGTTAGCCGGATTGGCCGCTTTTGTTAATGATGAACTATAGGGGCAGAAGGTGATTTTTATCAGTGACTATTGTCGGCCAGCCTTCTAAGGCTGGACAAAGTCGGAAGTCGGATAGCGGAAGTCGGAAAGATCATGGGCTCTCACAACCGCTTGGCATTCAAAAGCGTCCAACCTTAGACGGGTAGCCCTATTGTCAATCCGGGACTTGGGGTTCAGGAATTAAGGATTGGAGCGCCATCAATCTGCTACCTTGATCTCGGCACTGGCCAGGCCCGACACCTGGAAGTAGCCAATGGCCCCGCCTTCAATATTGGTGGGCAGGTTGGCAGGCTGGCCACTGAACATGCCGCCGTCGCTGTTGATGTTTTCGTTCAGCCCCAGGTAGTATTTGTAGCACTGTCGTGTGACGGCGTACATCTCTACCCGTGCCTGGTCACCCTGAGCGTAGTAGAAGGGCACGGGCAGGTTGTTGATCTCGTCGTTGAGCAGCAGGTCATCATAGGCGAATGCCCAGCCGCCGTCCCAGTTCTGTATGGTGTCATTGCGGTAGAATTTGGCCAGGTAGTAATCGGTAGTGGCCTGCGGTTCTTTGATGTAGACGAGCACTTCGTAATAGCGCCCCTCGTCTTCCGGGCTGGCCTGCTCTTCCTTGTCGATGCGGAAGCTCAGGCTGTCGAAGGGGGGTACGTAGTTCATCAGCTCGCTCGCGCTGTAAAGGTTTTCGCCTACCCGGGCCGTCATGGTATAGGTATTGCCCACCTTCCCGGTGAAGGGCGCCAGGGGCACGTAATAGCCGGGTTCTTTTTCCACAAAGGGATAATTGTTCCCTTCGTTGTCTTCCACGGAAACTACGGCATCCTGTACGGCGGGGTTTTGCCCACTCTGGTTGAAGCCCACCGAACGGCTGATGCGGATGTATTGCTTCCCGGGCTGGCCGGTGACCAGGCCTTCGATGATGATGGCCTCCTGGCTTTGTTCCAGATTCAGTTCTACGGTTTCTTCGCAGCCGAACAGGGCCAGGGCGATAAGGCTGAGGAAAAGGATCTTTTTCATGGTGTTGAGTTTTAAAACTTGAAATTCCAGCTGAAGTAGGGCAGTACGCCGAAGAGGTAGACCATACGTGCCTCCTTCTGCGTACCGTCGCCGATGATGTTGCCATCCTCGTCCTGCTTAGTGCGGGTGTAGATGGTCCAGGGGTTTTTGCGGTTATAGGCGTTGTAGGCGCCCATCACGAAAGAGTTCTGCCAGCGCCGCCCCTCGTTGTTCTTGGGCTCATAGGTGGCCGAGAGGTCAAGGCGGTGGAAGTCCGGCAGGCGGTAGCCGTTGCGGCCGGAGTACAGGTTGACCTGATAGCCGTCGAAGCTGTACTTGCCTGTGGGCAGCGTGATGGGCCGGCCGGAGGCATAGGTGAAATTGGCGCCCAGGCTCCAGCGCGGGCTGATGTCATAGGCCAGGGCCAGGTTGAGGTTGTGGCGGCGGTCGTGGTTGGCCGGGAAGCCCTCCTCTTTATTGACGCCCGGCACTTCCAGGGTGGCTCTGGCAAGGGTATAACTGGCAAAGCCCGTCAAATCGCCTTTGCTCTTGCGCAGGTAGAACTCGAGGCCATAAGCTTCTGATTCGCCCTGCCGGAATTCCGTGGCCAGGTGGCGGTTGAAGAACAGCTCGGCATTGTCGGCAAATTCAGTCAGGCTGTACGACTGTTTGTAGTAAGCCTCTACCGAGAATTCAAACATATTATCCCGGAAGTTACGGAAGTACCCTACGGCTACCTGATCAGATTTTTGAGGGTCGAGATAGGGCGAGCTGGGCGCCCAGGTAGCAAAGGGGATGGGCACCGTGGAATTGGAGATCAGGTGTACGTACTGTACCATGCGGTTGTACGACAGTTTGGCCGAACTCTCCGGGCCCAGCAGGTAGCGTGCGGCAAAGCGGGGCTCCGGGTTGTGGAACAACCTGATGGTTTCGAAATTCCCGTAAGAAGTGGAATCGCGAATGACGATATTGACGTTGTCCTCCGGGCTTTCGTATTCATAAATGGTTCCTTTTCCGATATTCTGGAACAGGCTGTAGCGCAGGCCATACTCCAGGCTGAGCCGCTTGGTAAGCTGGTGTTCGGCGCCCAGATATAGTGCATGGTCCAGCGCAAACTGTTTTTGCAGGCCGACGGAGCGGAAGATGGATTCTTCGCCGTTGCTGGTGATGCTGCCGGGAGTGAAGCGTCGGTAAATGCCCTGGTACCCGAATTTGAGGGTAAAGCTGGGCGAGACGAAGTAGGAGAGGTCTTCCTTGAGCGAGGCTTCCCGCTGGTTGGCCTCCCAGAGGAAACCGTCGACCGGGTCCTTATCGTGCAGGGCGTAGTCGAAATCGCTGTAGATGAGGCTCAGGTTGGAGAACAGGCGGTCATTGAACAGGTGGTTCCAGCGGAAAGTGGTGGTGGTATTTCCCCAGTCCATCTTGAAATCGTCGCTGAACCCCCAGATGTCGCGCCCGCTGTAGGCGGATAGGAAGAAGCGGTTCTTGTTATTGGCCTTCCAGTTTACCTTGGCGTTCAGGTCGTGAAAGCTGACCGCTGTGCCATCGAACTGATCGGAATTTTTCATGTACAGGTCCGCATAGGAACGCCGCCCGGCCACAATAAAAGACGCCTTGTCTTCCACAATGGGGGCTTCCAGCGTCAGTTTGGCGGCCAGCAGGCCCAGGCCTCCGCTGGCGGAAAGCTGCTTGGCGTTGCCGTCACGGGTAGTGACTTCCAGCAGGGAAGATAGGCGCCCGCCGTATTTGGCGGGAATGCCTCCTTTGTAAAGCTCCGCACTTTTGATGATGTCGGTATTGAACACCGAAAACAGGCCGAAGAGGTGCGACACATCGTAGACCGGCGCCTCATCGATGAGGATGAGGTTCTGGTCGGCGCTGCCCCCGCGCACGAAAAAGGCGGAGGTGCCTTCGCCGGCGCTGGTGACGCCCGGCAGGGTTTGTATGGTTTTGATCACGTCGGGCTCGCCGAGCAGGGAGGGCAGTTTCTTGATCTCACCGATGGGCACATCGAGACGGCTCATGCCGACCTGCTGTATGGCCTGATCGGCTTTTTTATCGATGACCACTACTTCCTGCAGTACGGCGGCTTCGGGCTGCATCTCTACGTTCAGCTCCATGTTGCCATGGAGGGTAACCTTCTTTACCAGAACCTGGTAACCCACATAAGTAAAGGTGAGCTCGTAGGTGCCTTTGGGCAGCGTGAGGGAGTAAAAGCCGTAGAGGTTGGTGGTGGTGCCGGCCCTGGTTGTGGGTTCGAATACACTGGCGTAAAGCAGTTCCTCGCCGGAGGTGGCGTCCTTAAGGTAACCACTGAGGGTGAAACGTTCTTCTGCAGGTGGGGTGTCGGGTTGGGCGCTTGCCAGGCATAGGAATGCCAGCAGCAAGCAGGCCGCGAATAGGGCTCGCTTCATAAAGTAGATTGCTTTTAGATGGTAACGGTTTATTTTTTTGGGTTTGGGAGA
>CAYVVK010000673.1:0-3774 GCA_964454855.1 uncultured Phaeodactylibacter sp.
GAGTAGCTTGTCGAATGCCGCTTTGGCCGTACTGTCCTGCTCCAGGTAGCTCATCAGGCTGTCCATGTTCATGTTGGAGCGGTGGTCAAAGGGGTAGGCCGTGGGGTGGCCGCCCCGGCGCGCCAGGCGAAAGCCCACCTGCTTGATCTCATTGCGGGAGAGGCTGTCGGCCTGTCCGTGTTTCAGGAAGCGGGCGTAGCGTTTCAGGAAGTAATCGCTGCTGTAAGGGCTCTCAATGAGGATCTTGGTAGGCTTAAAGCGTTCCAGCCTGCCTACCAGTTCGAGGATCTCTTCCTGCCGCTTAGGTGCTTTGACATCATCCTGATGGATGTTGAACATATCGGCTCCCGGGTTGGCAAAGTGGTGGACGCCGAGGATGGTGACTACAGGCTTGTCCTGCACGCTGACTTGTGCAGGAGCCGTGGCGATTGTCAGGAGGGAAAAAAAGAAAAAGCATAACTGTTTCATGGTAATGGGTATTAATGGGTGATCTAATTACCGGGAAATACGGGCTATGACGGGTAAACCGGGCCGGCAGGCCACAGGGGAAGGTGTTTTTTTTGCTGGGAGCCTGTAAACCGGGGAAGTTGTTTTCGGATTCTGGGCGCGGAATGAACTATATCATTGCCAGGGCAGAGATAAAGCGGTAAATTTATACTCTGCCTGTATTATGCGGCCCCATTCCCCAAATAAACCAAATTCCTATGAAAAAGCTAAAAAAGCATTTCAACCGCTTATTGTTTTTGGCTTTGCTGTTTTGCAGTGGCTATTGGGCCATCGGGCAATCCGGCCTAAACTTCACTTTGGGAGCCGGCCTGCCGGAATTACTGCATGCCGGACTGCGTTATCAGACAGGTGATGTACAATTAGGCCTGAGTTATGGGTTTGTGCCGGTATCTGATGAAAGCGTCATGGCCATCTCCGGAGATGTTTTTTATCATTTTGGCGGCACCTCCGCCTATTCCGAAAGGCCGCCCTGGTACGCCAGGGTAGGGCTCGTATACTTACGGGATGAAACCGAAAGGGTGATCGATAAATACACCTACCTCAACCTCCGCGCCGGCCGGGATATGAATCTTTCTCCACGCCTTGGAACAGCGATCGGCCTGGGCATCATTATCGAATTGGCTTATGAAGAAGTCCGGAAACAGCCCTCCGGTGGGTGGTTTAATATAGACATAGAGGCGCCGGTATTGCCGAGTCTGGGAATTGCCTTATTTTACCGGCTCTGAAAAATCAGGCATGGATCTTATTTACGCACTTGACCTCGCAGGCACCTTTGTTTTTGCCATCAGCGGCTTCGTTACCGCTTCTCAAAAGCAACTCGACATCTTTGGTGGGGCGGTGATCGCCTTCGTCACCGCACTGGGCGGCGGCACCATCCGCGATGTGCTGCTGGGCGCTACCCCCGTGGGCTGGATGCAGGACCTCAACTATCTGGCTATCGTAGCCGCCGGTGTAGCGGCTACCTATCTGCTGCACCACTACCTATTGCGGCTGCGGCGAACGCTCTTCCTCTTCGACACCATCGGCATTGGCCTGTTCACCATCCTGGGCCTGAATAAGACCCTGGCCCTGGGGCTTTCTCCAATAATCGCCATCATGATGGGCACGGTCTCCGCAGTATTTGGCGGTGTGCTGCGCGATACGCTGACCAATGAGGCGCCGCTTATTTTCCGCAGGGAGATCTATGCGACGGCCTGTATTGCCGGGGGGCTGCTGTTCCTGGGGCTGAGGGCCTTGCATCTGGATTACCACCTGAATGTGCTGCTGACGGTGTTGTTTATTATCGGAATTCGGATACTGGCGGTTAGGCGGCATTGGGGGCTGCCTGGGGTTGGCGGGATAGGTTGATTGAGTTGGTTAGTAGCGCGCGGTGTTCCCCCTTAAGAGCATGTTTGCAGCCCAAAGATTGGCCTCCAAACATGCTCTTAAGGGGGTTAGGGGGTAGCGCACGCGGGATTGGTTGATTGGGCCTGCCCGTTCGAAGCCTTGGCAATTTCGTTAAAGCTTTGTCGTCCAGAGAGCAAAGGCGGGTTAATTTGCCGCCCGGCGGCTCCAGTTCGCTCTGCGGCCAGGTAATACTTGTAAAATTACCCCAAAAGCAGTAGGTTTGAAAAAACGGCATCAGATGGAAAAGTCAATTCACGATGATCCTTTGGTACAAAAACTCAACGAGTATTTTGATAGCCAGCCTATTCTGAAGGCTTACTTGTTTGGTTCATTTGCAAGGGGAGACCATAAGGATGACAGTGATATCGACCTCTATGTTGAATTCGATCCCGATGTGCCTATTGGGCTGGAGTTTGTAAAAATGTATCTCGAATTAAAAGAGCTGACGGGGAGAGAAGTGGATATCGTTACGGAAAAGTCAATTTCAAAATACATTAAACCTCGGGTAGAGGAAGAAAAGGTATTGATCTATGAGCGTAAAGCCGCCTGATATGGCAAGGTTGCAACACATAAAAGAGGCCATCGAGGAAGTGGAAAGCTATGTGGAAGGGATTGAATTGGATTACTTTGAAAAGGATTCTAAAACACGTTTTGCTTCAATTAAACAATTAGAGATTGTAGGCGAAGCCGCACATCATCTAACCAGCGAATTGAAAGAAAAATACCCGGAAGTTGAGTGGAAAGCAATTATCAGCTTGAGGCACATCCTGGTACATGATTATTATGAGATTCAAAATGATATTCTCTGGAGGATTATTCAAGTTCATATGCCTGTATTCAAGCAGCAGATATTGAAGATTATCGCGGAACTAGAAGATTAGAATTCTATCATGCCCTCTTCCTCATACCACCAACTCTCCATCACCCCCGCCCAGGCTGAAGCCCTGGCCCACCAACACTACGGCATCCAGGCCAATGCCACCCCTCTCGACGGAGAAATAGATTTCAACTTCCGCCTCGATACCAGGGAAGGCCCCTCCTATACACTGAAACTCTCCCGGCCGGGCGCCGATCCGTCCTTCCTGGAGATGCAGTCCGAGCTGTTGCAGCGGCTGGAAAAGGCAGAACTTTCCGTTCAGCTGCCCACGCCTGTCACCAACCAACAAGGGCAACTGATCACCGAGCTGGAAAACGGCCGCTACCTGAGGCTGCTCCGCTGGGTGCCGGGCAAGCCGCTGGCCACGGCCAACCCCCACAGCCCGCAACTGCTGGAAAGCCTGGGGCATACCCTGGGGCAGCTCAATAAAGCCTTAGCCGGTTACCGGCACGATTCCGCGGAACGCTACTTCAAATGGGACGCCAGCCAACTGCCCTGGGTGAAGGAATACCGCCAACTGTTCCAACGCGAAAAAGGCCTGCTCTTCGACTATTTCCTGGGCCTGTTCGAAAAGGAAGCCGCGCCCCGCCTGCCCCATCTGCGCCAAAGCGTCATCTACAACGATGCCAACGACTATAATGTAATGGTGCAGCAAAAGCGGGACGGCCATCCGGCTACCTGGGGCTATGAAGTGAGCGGTATCATCGACTTCGGGGATGTCTTATACACCCAAACCATCAATGAGTTGGCCATCGCCCTGGCCTATGCCCTGATGGACAAGCCCGATCCGCTGGCGGCCGCCATTCCGGTGATCCGGGGCTTTCATGCCGTTTTCCCTCTGGAGGAGGAGGAGGAAGTGGCGGCCCTCTTTGCCCTCATCGGCGCCCGCTTACTGATCAGCGTTACCAACTCGGCTATCAACAAAGAAAAGGAGCCGGATAATGAATACCTGCTCATCAGCGAACAGCCGGCCTGGGCGCTGCTGCAAAAGCTGCGGGAAATAC
>CAYVVK010000674.1:0-3773 GCA_964454855.1 uncultured Phaeodactylibacter sp.
CCGTTGATTATTTCGACTGCCGACTGTCAACTATTTACTGCCGACTGCACTAGTCTCCCCAAGTTTTTGCATTTCACAGCTAAATAGGCGGTTGCGACAACCATTCTTAAGCTATAAACTGGTATTGATGCAGTTCGGCACCGGTTTTTTGTTCTGTGGCTCCAACCAATAAAGCGCTCCTACGAAGGGCGTTCCAGCCTCAGCGCCAAACCTCTACTCCGCGGTGTGGAAAGGGCTTTAGCGCCTCAGGAAGGACTTGAAATGAAATTTCAAGTTGTTGATTCTCAGAAACATGTTTTTTGAGGCGAGTTTTGGCTTAAAATTGGTTAAGAAAATAGGAGTCTGTGGGTGAATTACTGCTTTCTAGACAAGACAGGCTGATAGTGCTACATTGCTACTTGTACCGAACTTTAGTGCGTATCAGTAGCAAAACAATTACTTAAACTTTGATCTCCCATTGATAAATTTCTTTTAACTCCATTCTTATTCTTGTTTTCAATGGAGAGCTTACACCTTTGATATTGGTGTGGCTTCTATTATCAACAAGTGGGGCATGTTGAACTCTTAAACCGTTAATCGAACGAATTCTAGCGACTTGAAAACTAACGATCGAATTATCTTCAGGATTTCTTGCCCTTGATCGGGCTTCCTCAGCAGTAGAATATTTGTTCCAATCTGTTGACATACCCCTTTGTTCACCTTCTCCTCTCTCTCGGAATGCTCCCGGGAGTATCGCTCCGTCTTTGACATTGTTTCTATGAATCCTATAAAATAATGTGTCTTCATTTGGTATTTCTTCAACATCCCACATACCGGCACCTGTATCAAACTGCAATATTAGGTAAAAGATTAATCTCGAAATCCTCGGGCAAAAATACTCCTTCTATTTCCTGTCCTTTGATGTTTTTTCCATAAAAATTGGCTTTTTCTTCATCTTCGGGTATGTTTATTAACAATGAGATATTTTCATTTTCCCATAAAATATCGATACTCCCATCAGGACCATGGTAAATTTTTGGTGTAGTAATGAGCTTAATTTGATCATAATAAGCATTAGCATAATCAAGCAAAAAATTAATAGCCCTTAACCAAGTAACTTTTTCATAAGCTAAACTACCTTCATCATCCCAATCATCTTCTAACTCCAAAATATATTTCGATTTTTCAATGGCATTCTTCAACCCCTCAAAGACCCGAGGTACTTTTCTAACTTTTCCATCGATAAGGTCGATAATTAATTGAGAAGAATAATATCTACCTCTTTGATGAATTTTGCCTGTGTAAAGCGTTTCTTCTTCCTTCTGAGGAAATAAAAAGTGATATTGGGGTTCCTGAATAAGTTCCTCCTCAGAAAAAAGACTTGATCCTTCTCCTTCCTCTTTTTTCTTATCAAGATCAACACCTCCACTACTCACAATGGAAGAGAAAGAAAATGATTCCTTGATACTTGAACTTGCTGCAGTTGACATGCTTATGATTATTTTAGCTTACTTTAAGTTTGTCGTGGGGTAGCTTTAACTTTCTTAGCTTTCATTTCAGCCCTTATGATTTGACCTTTTAACTCTTCTAAATCTTTTTCATCAAGAGCAAAATAGATCCGTTTTGAAGAATCAGAGCCAGAGCTTTCTTGATAAGTAAACCGAAGAGTGTACATAGTCACTTCTGCTTTGATACCATCACTTTCAACTCCCCCAAATACAGGTCTTGTATCCACGAGTATTTTGGAAGAATTCACTAAGTTCTGCCTATCATGTGTAAGAAGGAAGCCCTTCTTGAAAAGAGTTAAACTACTACTGCTACTGAATAGCGTTTGAAGATTTTTTTTGAAGTTTGCAATTGTATCATCACCTGCCTCAACGCCTTTTTCAACAAGATGATCCCATATATGATTTGCAAATTCTTCTGTGCTTACGTTTACTTCTGGCTTTTCATTTATAGTCGCAAGCGAGAAGAGTGCCCTAAAAACTTCACTGACTTTTGACGAGTCCAATTCAGTTTTTTCCTTCAAAAAAGTGTCTAAATCACTAGGATCTGGGCTGAAGGGGGCATTCTCGATAAGATGGGTCAATAAATCCCTCTCCTCTAGTGAAAGGCCAAGAAACTTTATAAGCCCATCCTCAACAAAATTGGGAAGACGCAGCTTTGACATATTGATGAATTGAGTTATGCTTATGTTTATTGAAATAGCATCTAAGGCTAAATACGCACGAACCACACAAATGTGTACTTTTTACAACACTTTTCCAAGCTAGTTTGTGCAATTGTAAGGTCTAATAGCGCTCAAGCGGTGTCAATAGTTACAATTCCTTAACTTAGGAAAGTGAAATGGTCGCCCGGTCACTACTGCCTGGATTAGGGATTAGCATCATGTCAACCAGTTGTAAGAATATCTTCTCGAATGGGCATCTCAAGGGTTCAATTAAGTATTTTCAGCCTTACGATATGCCCATAATCGGGCTTGGGTAAAGTAGCGAAGTGGTTGAGCGGGAAATTTTGAAATACCAAACGGCCATTTCGTACGCACGAAATGGCCGTTAAGAAGAGGAGGAATAAGCTAGAAGAATACTTACATTTCAATATCTGCATCAAAATTCACGAGCTCCACAAATTCAGCGATGCGCTCTCTGATCTCTTTATTGGAAAGGCCTTTCAGGCGCTCCACGCTAAATTTCTCCACACAGAAGGAAGCCATGGCAGAGCCGTAGATCACGGCGCGTTTCATGTTCTCAAAAGAGAGGTCTTTGGTCTTGGCAATATAGCCCATAAATCCTCCGGCGAAAGTGTCCCCGGCGCCGGTAGGGTCGAAGACTTCTGCCAGGGGCAGAGCCGGAGCGAAGAATACATTGCCTCCTTCGAACAGCAGGGCTCCGTGTTCTCCTTTTTTGACGATCAGAAATTTCGGCCCCATTTTATGGATCACTTCTGCCGCTTTCACCAGGGAATATTCCCCGGAAAGCTGCCGCGCTTCTTCATCGTTCACGATCAGGGCATCGATCATTTTCAACACGTCCAGGAGGCTTTCCATGGCGTTGTCCATCCAGAAGTTCATGGTATCCAACGCGATCAGCTTAGGGCGTTGGTTGAGTTGCTGAATGACTTTCTTCTGGATGGCAGGGGTGAGGTTGCCCAGCATCAGAAATTCCGGCTCTTTATAGCTATCCGGCAGTACTGGGTCGAAGTTAGCGAGTACGTTAAGCTGGGTATCCAGGGTGTCCCGCTCGTTCATGTTTTCATGATAGCGGCCCGACCAGAAAAAGGACTTCTCTCCTTCCAATACCTGCAGGCCCTCCAGGTCAATGCCCCGGGATTCCAGGTAAGCGAGCTCTTCCCGCGGGAAGTCATCTCCGATCACGGAAACGATCTTCAGGTCTTTGGTGAAATAAGAGGCGGCCATCGTGATATAAGTAGCGGCGCCACCAACAACCATCTCCGCCCTGCCGAAAGGAGTTTCGATATCATCAAAGGCCACCGTTCCAACTGCTAGTAGACTCATGCGAAAGTTTATTTTGAAAAATTTTCCGCAAAGATTGCACTTTTATCCCGGAAGTGATAACTTTGCACTCGCCTTTTGAAGAAAAGGAAAAAGTAAGCGAAATATGCCTCAGTAGCTTCCCGCTCTATGAGCGGGATTAGAGCGGTCCCGCTTCGAGAAGCGGAATTAATCCGTAGGTCGTAGGTTCAAGCCCTACTCCTCAAAATCTAGCGGCTAGCTTGATATAATTGCCTCAGTAGCTCAGTTGGTTAGAGCGGCGGACTGTTAATCCGTAGGTCGT
>CAYVVK010000675.1:0-3764 GCA_964454855.1 uncultured Phaeodactylibacter sp.
GACCAATTCCGTTGCCAAAAAGCCCGCCAACTACCACAACGGCTACGAGGCGCTGAAAGACCTCACCAATGCCAAGAGCATCGTCAAATGCTTCAACACCACCGGTTACGAGAACATGGAAAACCCGGACTACGATGGCATCAAGGCCGATATGTTCCTGGCCGGGGGCAACAAGGAGGCCAAAGAACTGGCGCAGCAGCTGGCCAAAGACGCCGGCTTTGCCGAAGTATACGACTTCGGTGGCGACGACAAGATCCCCCTGATCGAAGCCTTTGCCAAAGCCTGGATCAACCTGGCCATCATGCAGAAGTACGGGCGGGGCATGGCGTTTAAGGTGTTGCGGCGGTAAGCAGGCGAACAGGTTTAGTTCACTCATACTGCTTCGAAAGCAGAGCCTGAAACGCTTTGTTTCCAGGCATTCCGGGCAGGTTCTTACATTGTTCTGTCCAACTACTTAGTACTACTTTGTCACTTTAGAAAGACAACCACGCCAAAGGCGCCGATCAGGAAAAGAAACCGGCTACCCGTCTAAGGTTGGATGCTTTTGAATGCCAGGCGGTCATGAAACTCTTTGCCTTTTAAGTTTCCGGCTTTTTGAGGAAGATGGAATCCACCTCCATGGAGAAACCTTTGATGACAGTGGAAGAAACCTGTTCTCCACTGATCCCGAAAGCATGCAATTGAAAAACACCTTCTTGTAAGATGTAAATTTCAATGGAATGATAGGAAGGGTCGACGATCCAGTATTCCGCTATGCCATACTGCGCATAAAGCTGCTTTTTCTCCAGGTGGTCTCTTTTATAGGAAGAAGGGGAAACGATCTCCACAACCATATCCGGAGCGCCCCGGATGCCCCACTCGGGGTCGAGCAGGTTCATTTTTTCTTTACTCAGGAAAACGAGGTCCGGCTGAGGGGCATTTTCCTCCGAAAGGATAACGGCGGTGGGAGAGGAGAAGATCCTCCCCAGTTTTTTTTCTGTAACAAAGTGCATCAGGCGGTAAAAAAGTTCGGATTGCACGAGCTGATGTTCACCGGAGGGGGCGTTCTTTTTCACTAGTTCGCCATTTATGAGTTCATACAAAAAAGGATCGTCGTCGGGAAAGTCCATTTTCGCAAACTCTTCGTAGGTGATCTTCCTGGCCAGTACTTCCATATCGAAGGCTTTTAATTTGTGCCGTTGCTCGTGAGTTCTCAAGATATAAAAAACGCAAAAAACTTCCTAATGGTTGGGGTCTCAGGCTGCGCGTAACATAATTCCCCTTTTTTGCAACATAATTCCTTAGCGCGACATTGGCGGGCAGTGCAACTTTGCATCATTCATTTCGGTGTTTTGGTGTTCCGGTTAA
The DNA here is from genome assembly GCA_964454855.1 of uncultured Phaeodactylibacter sp. Classification (GTDB taxonomy): domain Bacteria; phylum Bacteroidota; class Bacteroidia; order Chitinophagales; family Saprospiraceae; genus CAYVVK01. Next base: position 1,348 of record CAYVVK010000675.1, read on the forward strand.
CCGGAGGCAGGCCCGGCGTTATGCCAGGCAAAGCCTCCGTAAGCACCGGGGCGCGGCACCTTAAGATTTACCCGGCCGTATGGATGGGCCGTAAAGCCGGAACACCTGATTAACAATCATTAAAACCTGTTATCCAATGAGAACACTCATGCTTTATTTCCTGCTGGTCTTGCGTACGCCAGAAGAAGCGGTTGGCCAGAATACCGTCATAGTGCAGGTGTTTGAGCCGTTCGCTCAGAAGAAAGTTTTCCCACAAGGCGCCTTTATCCTGGCGGAGTTCGAGCGGTTGCAGCTGGGCGATCACGGCATTGCGCACGCCATTATCGTAAAAATAGATCTTTCGTTTTGTTTTGAGTTCTTTGCGTAGGTTGCGGCTCAGCGGCTGAAGCCGGAAAATGACGTAACTCTTTTCCAGCAGGCCGATATACTTTTCAACTGTTTGGTTATCCAGATCAACAATCTGGCCCAGTTCGTGGTAGGAAACCTCCTGCCCCAACTGGTAGGCCAGTGCCTGCAGGAGTTTCACCAGCTTTTCGGGCTTCTTGATCTTTTCCAGGGCCAGCACATCCCGGTACAGGTAGCTATCCGTCAGCAGCGCCAGTATTTCTTTTTCATTGGAAGCGGCGTGGATCACCTCAGGGTAATATCCGAACACCAGCCGGTGCGGCAGCGCCCGTTTTTCTTCCAGCCAGCCGTGGTAGGCAACCTTTTCCGAAAAGGAAATGGGAAAGATGCGGTGTCCCCACTTTCGCCCGGTCAGCGGTTCATTGATCCGGTTGGCTAACTCGAAAGAAGAAGATCCCGTAGCGATTACTTGCACCTCCGGCAGCTCATCCGTGACAAGTTTCAGTTTCAGGCCGATGTTTTCAATGCGCTGCGCTTCGTCGATGATCACCAGCTTTTTTTGTCCGATAATGCGTTTCCAGCGGCTGACGCTCACATTTTCCAGTAAAAGGCGGGTTTCGGGGACGTCTCCGTTCAGCCACAGCAGGTCCCGGCGGCCGGAAAACAAAAATTTCAATAGGGTAGTCTTCCCCGTCTGCCGGGCGCCCATCAGCAGGATGGCTTTACCCTTGAACAGCTTCTCTTCAATGATGGGGCTAAGCTTTCGCTCGATATTACTGTCTTTTGCGATTTCGATCGTAAAAATCAGGAGTTTTTATGGGGCAAGCCATAAAAAAAACAAACCCGGGCCCCTTCCAAATACCAAAGCTCCTGAATACCTTTGATAAGAACATCCCAAACTATGCCCAACCACCCAACCAATAAAGAGACCCACCTCATCCGCGCCATCGGCCTGCCGACGGCCGTCATTCTCTTCGTCAGTTCGATCATCGGGTCGGGCGTGTACAAAAAGATCGCGCCCATGTCGCTGGGGTTGGAGTCGCCACAGCTGGTGCTGCTGGCCTGGGGGCTGGCGGGCGTCGTCACCCTGCTCGGCGTGCTGGCCACCACCGAGGTGGGCGCCATGATCACCGAATCGGGCGGGCCATACGCCTATTTCAAGCGCATCTATGGCCGCAACTTTGCCTTCTACTACGGCTGGTCGAGCCTGGCGGTGATACAGTCGGCCTCGATCGCTTCCATTTCGTACGTCTTTTCGCAGTCGGTCAATGCGCTGGTGGCACTGCCGCGGCTGGGCGGCGCCTGGGAAACCTGGACGGTTTTGGGGATCTTTACGCCCTCTTTTGACCAGCTGACCGACATGCTCATTTTCGCTTCTTTCATCTTCTACGGGGCTATTGCCTTCGGTGTCTTCGTGCTGCGCCGGAAGGAACCGGATACGCCCCGGCCGTACCGGGCGGTGGGCTACCCCATTTTGCCGGCCCTCTTTGTGATCTTCTGCGCCTGTTTGGTGGTGGTTACCTGCTTTCAGCGGCCGCGCGAAGCGGGGCTTGGCCTGGCGCTGATCCTGCTGGGGACGCCTTTTTTGTTGTACTGGCGGCGGAAGAGTGAAAATACTGGTTTCAAAAGGTATTAATTGAGGTGCGGCAAACCAGTTACGGAGTAATGGTGCTGGAAAATTTTAGGGCTGCTGCTTAGAGCCCCCCGCGAACATCCTCCTCCTCCCTCTCCTTCTATATGGAACAAACAATTACAATTCGGCAATTGGCTATCAGCTGTTGGCCGTTGGCAAAATATGCCCGAGAGGTCAGGTCAATAGCTTGAAGTAAGGTTCTTTCGCCCAAAAAGCAGGCGCCTGCTAACCGCCAACTGCTAATAGTTATAACAAACAAAAATCATGCAAAGCAACTACCGCACCAACTGGTTTATCAACGACGCAATAGGCATTTTTCTCGGCATCGCCGTAGCCGCAGGCATTCTCACTTTTGAGGCCCAGCTCATCGGCCAGCCGTCCACAGCCGTCGAAAAGGTCGGCAACCTCGGGGTGGCGCTTATCGCCGGGCTGATCGCCG